>NZ_JBSFRU010000026.1:0-33257 GCF_053589395.1 Nocardia sp. NPDC003345 | reverse complement strand
CCACGACTTCTTCTCCGGGTCGGGATCCAGCTACGTGATCGGCAAGGCCGTCAACACCGAAGACGACGACTGGGACTTCTGACCAGAGTGCCGGCGGCCCTGGACTGCCCAGAGTCCGACATAGCTCGCTCCGAATGCCTCACAATCGGCAGCCGGTCCTTGGCATGAGTTCTGAAAAAGTTCAGAATGGTGTCATGGTGACGGAGATCCAGTGGAGCGAGCTACAGCGGGATCCGAAGCAGGCTGCACGATTGGCGGACGAGGGCGCTGTCCGAGTGCGACGGCGGGACGGCGCCTCTCTGATCTTGATTCGCGAAGATCGCGCGCAGGGAATATCGGAAGGCTCTGTCGCTGCGGCACGGGCTCTGCGCAATCTGTTCGTGCATCTACCAGCCGAACTCGCCGCCTCCGCCCTGATCGACGAGTTCCCCTGGGTGGAATTGTTGCCGGACGCGTCCCGCACCGAGTTCGTCGCGGACTTCGTTCGCGCCTTTCATACCTCGGCCGAACTCGGGCATTGGTCGGTGCTCGCCCAGACCGTGCACGAATGGCGGAATACGGCCGCCGTCTACGCGGTGCCCGGTCTCGCCGAAGAACTCTCCACCCCGGTGGACACCGACTTCGGCCCGGTGCCCGCCCCGATCGAGGAGTGACGTGGCCGCAAAACGGGGGGATCGTGTGGCACCGCCCGCACGCCCGGGAGGCTGGGAGGCACGTTTCGCGAAGAACGACGCGGCCAAAGGGTGGGAGGAATTGTGCCGCACCGCTCGTTCGAACACCTGGGAAGCATGGATAGTGCTCACCGAGCGCCCCGTCACACCGGAGAACGCGGAGCGCCAGCATCGCCTGAAGGGCGCTCTCGGTCAACGCGTCGTGGGTGGTCGCGAGTTGGAACAGTGGCAGTACGAAGTAACCGCGGGCGGTCGCATCTGGTACTGCCCCGATCCGGCGCAGAGGATCGTCTGGGTCGTCTGGGCCGGTTGCGGGCACCCCAAAATCACCGAGTAGTCGATCCGTTCACTCGAGTGGCCGGCACCAGGGGACGAAGACCGGGACTTCGATCTACGGGCCGTAGCTCCGGTATGGGTGCCGGGCTGCGGGTATACGCGCCGCGGCAGTGACGGTAGGTCGAGGGCGTCGACCGGCTACGCGCGGTTATGGCCAGACAGGCGAACTTGTCGAATTCGAAACCCCGTTTTCGAGCCCGGCCCCTTTAGAGTTGGTGACGAACCGCCCACTTCAGGGAGATGGTGAACATGGCAAATTCGGTCATGGACGATTTCGGCAGTCAGCTACGGGTTGCGTTTCATCGGTTCAGTGATTGGCCCTACCCCGACCAGATCGATCACGAGCTCTTCCGGGCATTCATGAAGACCCCGCACGATGTGGGCGGGGAGCCGGATGCCCCGGCCGTTTTCGAGGAGAAGCAGGAAGAGATCTGGGAGCTCAATACTTTCATCACCTGTGAGGTGCTCGGCTGGCGCGGTATCTGGACCTCCGAGGAACGGCGCAGGCTGGGCAATGTCGATCTCGGGCGTACGCAGTATCTCGGTTTTCCCTACTACGGCCGCTGGGTGCTGGCGATAGCCCGCTGCCTCATCGACAAACGCCACATCACGCTGCGTGAACTCATCGAACGCAGCCACGAGGTCCGGGAGCGGTGCGCGGGCTCGCCGGGTCCGCTGACCCCCGAACCCCGCGGCACCGGGGACGGCGCCGAGGTCGCGCGCAATATTCATCACCGGGACGCGGTCGGTCACGGGGATCCCCAATGTTTCGCCGGACAGGCGGATACGCCGCGGTTCGCGGTCGGCGACCGGGTGCTGGTGCGCGATTATCCGACGATCTTCTACACCCGCACCCAGGAATATCTGCGCGGTAAGCCGGGCACCGTCGTGAAGGTCACCTACGAGAGCCCGATCCCGGAGGACGAGGCGTTCGACCGCGAGGACCGGCGGCCCGAATGGTTCTACATCGTGCGCTTCGATATGAAAGATCTGTGGGACCCCTATCGGGGGTGCGACGAGGACACCTTACAAGCGGAAATTTCGGAGCCCTGGCTCCAGGCGAGCTCATAAACCGGGTTACACCTCCATGAGAGGAACACGATGAGCGGACAGTCGCACGAGGATCACGATCACGACGACGAGTCGCCCCGGCACGCGGCGCCGATGGTCGAAGAGGTCACCGATTTCGAGGTACTCGAGATCGCGCTACGCGAACTCGCGATCGAGAAGGGTTTGTTCACCGCCGAGGATCACCGCAGTTACACCGAGTATTTCGAGCAGCTCGGCCCGGCGCCGGGCTCCCGGTTCGTCGCCAAGATCTGGTCGGATCCCGAATTCCGGCAACTGGCTCTCGACGATCCCATCGCCGCGTGCAACGAGATCGGGATCGATTGGCTGAAACCGACCGGGTTCGGGACGCCCAGCGATTTCACCGCGCTGCACATCCTGGAGGACACGCCGACGCTGCATCACGTGATCTGTTGCAGCCTGTGCTCCTGCTATCCCCGGCCGCTGCTCGGGAATTCCCCGGAGTGGTACCGGACGCCCAATTACCGCCGCCGGCTCGTCCGCTGGCCGCGCCAGGTTCTCGCCGAATTCGGGCTCTACCTCACCGAGGACGTTGAGATCCGGGTCGAGGATTCCAATTCCAAGCATCGGTTCATGGTGCTTCCGGTGCGTCCGGACGGGACGGACGGGTGGAACGAGGAAGAGCTCACGCAGATCGTGACGCGCGACACCCTGATCGGTGTCGCCCTCCCGAAGCCCGGACGGACCGCGGATATCGAACGCCCGGTCCATGCCGCGATCCATCCGGCCGAAAACTACTGACCGACCGAAGGGACAACGGATACCGATGGACCAGGACGTCACGGGGATCAGGGTGCCGCTGCTGGAACAGCTGATCGACCGCGGGCAGGTATGGCCACGGATGGCCGAGAAGTACGGTGTCGAGAATCCCAGTCCGCCATGGAAATCGAGTCTGGACGGATTCTGCGACGCGCTGGACCGTGAAGGCGCCGCCCTGCCGCTTCTCACCCGGCGCGACGAAGAGGATCGCCTCACCGGCGAGGTGTATACCGCACTGCCCTTCCCGGAGAATCAGCTCGTCGCGCTGGCGCATTCGCTGATCGCCAGGCAGATCATCGACGAGTCCGAGCTGGCCGGCCGGCTCGAGGCGGTCCGGGCCAGGCTCGAAGCCGACGACACCGATCACTCCGGCTCCTGACCGTTTACCCGGAATACTCCAGCCCGAGGATACGAGCGAGGTCGCGCAGGCATTCCTCATACACCGGCTCGAGGTCGGAATAGGCGAAGTCGAGCTGGTGCAGCACTTCCATGCACAGCAGGCCGTAGAGCCGAATCCAGCACGACAGGAACACATGCGCGGCCTCGGGCGGCAGTTCGTCGCCGATCGTGGCCGAATAGGCGACCAGTTGCTCGCGCAGGGACGCGGGCAACTCGGACGGGCCGGGCACATCGAAGGGCCGGGTGCGCCACAGCTCGATGGTCAGATCGAGGAGCACCCGTTCGAATCGCTGCCCGGCCCGGTGCCGTTCGGATTCCGGTTGCCGGTTCCGCGGGGTGATCGGAGCGGCGAAGATCCACCCGAATTCGGCCGGATGGGTGATCGCCCAGGCGCGCATGGCACGGCAGGCCGCCAGGATGCGCGCACCGACCGGTGCGTCGGCGCGGGCGTCCCGCGCGGTTTCCATGGCGACGGCCAGTTCGTCGAAGAAGTCCGCGGTCACCGCTCCCACCAGGGCTTCGTGACCCGCGTAGTAGTGATAGAGCGCCGGTCCGCTCATCCCCACCTGCCGGGCGACCGCGTTGACGGTCACCGCGGCCGGCCCCTGCTCCACCAGGAGTGTTCGTACCGCCTCGTGGATTTCCCGCAGGGTTTCCCTGCGCAGCCGCTCCCGCCTTCCACCGGTCTGTGTCGGCATGGCCGCCCTTCTGCTGGTTCGCCTCGCTCATTGACATCCTAGAGTATCTATGTTGTTTTAGTGATTCTAAATCTTTTAGAGGCTCTAGGAGTTGCGGTGGAACGTCGGTGGTGGGTGCCTCTCGCGGTGTTATCGGTCGTGACGGCGGTGTGGTGGCGGCAATCCAGATCTGCCCGGATGCACGCTGACGGCGGCCCGATTCGTGATCGCGAGGTACGGCGGTGAAGGTGCTGATCGTGGGCGGCGGTATCGGCGGCCTGGCCGCGGCGGTGGCGTGCCACCAACGGGGAATGCGCGTCGAGGTGCTCGAGCGCGCGCCGGAGATCACCGAAATCGGCGCGGGACTGTCGATCCAGCCCAACGGGCTGCGCGCATTGGACGCCCTGGGCCTCGGCGACGCGGTACGCGCCGCCGGCCGGGCCGGACCCCTGCGGGGCATCCGCGGCAGCGACGGAACCTGGCTGATCCGCAACGACACCGCGGAGCTCGAACGGCAGTTCGGCCCGTGGGCGATCGTCCACCGGGCCGCATTGGTGGAGATCCTGCGCGACGCTCTTCCCGCGCACGTCCTGCGACCGGGAATCACCGTGCGAGAAGTGCTGCCCGACGGCACCGTTCACCACAACGGCGGCACCGATACCGCGGATCTCGTGATCGGCGCCGACGGTGTGCACAGCGTGACCCGGCGCTCGATCCGGCCGGACGCCGCCGGCCCGCGCTACGTGGGCTACAGCACCTGGCGCATGCTCACCGCACCGGCGTCGGTCGAGGGCAGTGTCGAAGTATGGGGCAGGGGTGAGCGGTTCGGCTACATCCCGATGCCCGACGGCCGTATCTACTGCTACGTGATGGCCAACGCCCCGGCCGGATCTCGGATCGGACTCGATGAGCTCCGCGAACGGTTCGCACGCTGGCACGAACCCGTCCCGGCGCTGCTCGACGCCGCCCACCCGGACGCGGTCCTGCAGCACGACACCTACGAGCTGCCGAAACTGCGCACCTACGTGCGCGGACGAGTCGCGCTGCTCGGGGACGCCGCGCACGCCATGGCACCCAATCTCGGACAGGGCGCCTGCCAGGCCCTGGAGGACGCGGTCACCCTCGCCGCGAGGGTGGACGCCCTCGGCGTGGAGGCGGGATCGCGGGAGTACGACCGTCTCCGCAGGCCCCGCACCCAGATGATCGCCCGGCTCTCCCGCCGGGTCGGCGCCCCCGCCCACTGGCACTCGGCACTGGCGACCACGCTCCGCGATACCGCGCTACCGCTACTACCCGGCGCGTTCTTCGGCCGGTCGATCACACCCGCCTACTCCTGGACCCCCTGACCCGCGGACTCTCTGAACCGCGGACACCCGAAAGATGAAAGGCCCGTTTCCGATGCTCTTCCCGCGAATCGTGGTCGCCGCCGTAGCGGTGATCACGACGGCCGGCGCCGTACTCGCCGACCTGATCGTCCCCGACCTCGCCGCCCAGCACGCCTTCAACCCGAATTGGCCGCCACACGCGAAATTCCACGACGCCCAGTACATGGCGATGACGGTGCTCCTCGGCCTCATCGGCCTGGCGCTCACGCTCCGGCCGGGCCGCGCCCCGCGCGCCCGCACCCTGTGCGCCGCCGCGGTCGTATCCACACCGTGGCTCGGAATGGTCGCGGCCCTGCTGTTCCCCGGCACCGCCACCTACGATCCCGAGTTCGCCGGCCGGACCACTTTCGTTCTCGGCATGCACGGCCAGGTCTTCCTGGCGCTGATCCTGCTCACTGCGCTGCTCGGTGCGGTCGCGGCACTGTGGCCGCGGGCGGATCGGGCGAGGTAGCGACAGGCCGCGACATCAGCCGGTTCCGGGATCCGGTTTCGCGTGGTGCGCCCGGGCGATATCCGCGACGGCGACGATCTTGTCGCGGAGTACCGCCGGGGCGACCACGTCCACCTCCTCCCCGTACCCCACCAGCATGGCGGCCGCCGCATCCAGGCTGCGGACCCGCAGGGTGAACATCTCGGCGGAACCCGCGACCGGGCGCGGGTCGCCGAGGGCGGTCACCGAGAGCGATCGGAGCACCATGACCCGCCGCACCCGGTGCACGCGCAGCACGATCTCGGTGGCGGGTTCGCGGCGGAAATCGTCGCGCATCCGCTGCCACACCTCCCGTAGGTCCAGGTCGGCCGGACGCCGGCTGGGTTCGCCGAGGCGGCGCACCGCGCTGATCCGGGAGACTCGGTAGCTGCGCGGCCGGCCGCGGTGCGCGGCGACGAGATACCAGGTGGTGCCCACCTGCAACAGCCCCCACGGATCGACGGTCCGTTCGCCGGGGGCGGCGGCCTGCCTGGACTGGTACCGGATCCGGAGCCGTTCGTCGTCCAGCACCGCGGCCTGTACCTCGGCCAGCGCGTCCGGGGTGTCCGGGTCGCGATGCCAGCCGCCGGCGTCGAGGACGATGCGGTCCTGCACATGGGTCACCAGGCGGTGCTGATCGTCGGGCAGGGCGGTGGACAGTTTGTGCAGCGCGCGGCAGAACGAATCACCCAGGCCCAGCGCCTCGGCCGCGCCCCGCCCGCCCGCGACGAACAGAGCGTGGGCTTCGGCGCCGGTGAGCTGTTCGGCATCCGGCTCGAACCCCGGGACCAGTGCGAATCCACCGCCCCGCCCGCGCTCGGCATAGACCGGGACCCCGGCCGCCGAGAGCGCGTCCATATCGCGCAGCACGGTCCGTTTGGTCACTTCGAGGCGACGCGCCAGTTCGGCGGCGCTCATCCGCCCGTGCCGCCGCAGCAATTGGACGATCTGGAGAAGCCGATCCGCACGCACCGATCCAGATTCTCACGAAAAGGTGACACCAGATGTCACCTACCGGGTCCGAGACTGAAGCCATGACACAGATCCCGGATTTCCGAAACGATCTCGCTGCCGCCCACGAATGGGTGGCCGCCCTCATGACCGCCGTCCGCCCGGACCAGTGGGCCGACCCCACACCCTGCGCGGAATTCGACGTACGGGCCCTGCTCGAACACCTCTCCTGCCATCCCGCGAAGATCGCGGCGACCGCGCACGGCGACGACCCCCGGCAGCTGCCCTCCCACGCCGCGATCGACGCGAGCCGGCCCGGTGAGGACTATCTGAAACGCGCCGTCTCCGCGCTCGACCAGTGGGCCGACGACGCACTGCTCACCCGCCCGGTCACCGCCCCCTGGGGTGCGGCCCCGGGCGGTCTCGCTCTCGGCGGCTATCTGATGGAGACCGTCGCGCACGGCTGGGACCTGGCCGTGGCGACCGGACAGCCCGCCGAGGCCGACCCGGCCCTGGTCGCCAAGGCCCAGGCCGTAGCCGACCGGGCGTTGTCCGATGCGTTCCGCGGACCGCGCTCACCGTTCGGCCCGCGGGTTGAGCCGAGACCGGAAGCCGGGCCGACCGATCGCCTCGCGGCCTTCCTGGGACGTTCGTGGCGCGCCGAGGACACCTCCCCGACCCCCTGATCTCGCGCTCGGCCCGGGCCCGGACGCCTCCGCATCATTCGGGAAGGACGATCCGGGCCGGATGCCGAGTTCAGCCGACGGACTCCCGGAAGCTCACCCCCTCCGCCATCTTCTGCGCGACCTCGGCGAGTTCACCGACGGGGAAGACCTCGTATTCGATGAAGAAACCGAATTTGCTGGGACCGTCCGTGAGGTCCATCGGGTCGTCGGTCTCGACCACCGCGAACCCGCCGGTGCCGTCGAGCCGGCCGACGAGCTGGTGATAGGTCACCCCGGCGGCCGGTTTCCAGCCCGCGTACACATCCAGTGCGCGCCGGATACCCTCCTCGTTCTCCGTGGGCGAGCCGTTCCACCGATAGGTCCAGGAAATCACGTATTTCATCTGTCCTCCCAGGAATGTTCCGGAGCAGCGGATCGCACGCGGCACGACCGGCGATCTCACGGAATTCCTTGTGCGGCAGGGATTCTCCTGATGGATACGTCCTCACGCGGCGTCGCGGAATCCGCTCTCCGACGGATTGTTCTGTGCGGGCGCGGACATCACACCGGTACGCGACGAATGTCAGCGGTGATTCGGATCTTCACTCGCGGGGGCTCGGGTGCGTGGGCTCTCGCGCGCTGGCAGCGGTGCGGTATCCGGCCGACTTGTCTCGACGTGACGCGACACTACGGCCGTCACGCCGGGCTTATTATAGCAATAAGCTATGGTCAGCGGATACGGCAATTCTCGTCGACCGGCCGCGTGATCGACCAGTTCTGCGCGAACCGGCAGGCCGCGATCTTCCAGCGCCCGTCCTCCACGACGTACTCGTCGTCGTAATCACCGGTCATCACCGTCTCGGTCTTCTCCACGAGGTTCACCTGACGGAACTTCAACGTCCAGCGACCGGAGGCGTGGCCGTCGTCGTGAACGGTGATATCGGGATGCACACCGTGATGCATATCGAGGACCACGTTCTTGCCGTCGACCTTCTGCAACGCGATCTTCTCGAACACCGCCGCCATACCGTCGGCGTCGAACGACCCCAGCACCCCGTAGTCGACCGCCGCCCCCGCCTCGATGAAGCAATCACGGAACGCCTTCGGGTCCTTCGCGTCGCAGGCCCGCAGATAGCGGTGTTTCAGTGCCTTGATCTCCTCCACCGCCTCCAGCCGCGCAAGCCGCCGCACCAGGTCGGCGTCGGTGGATCGCGGCGGCGGAGTGGGCGTCATGAGATCTCCTGACGAAGTTCGTCCCGGCCCGGAGGGGCCGGCGGGTGGGTCCATCGTGCACTGTAGAGCCGGACACTCCCGGCGTGGGTGGGGGCAGTGCGCAGGTGCCACGAGATGCGGATGCGCTCATGGTCCGATTCCCGGGCACCCTCACCCGGTAGCTCGTTCAGCTCCCGCTGATACGAGCGATGAAAACGTCCCATCCCTCCGGCGCGAAATTCAACGCGGGACCGGCCGGGTCCTTGGAATCCCGGACACCGACCCGCCCCGAGCCCAGCCAGGCGACTTCGACGCAGTCGTCGTTACCGCCGCTGTACGACGATTTGAACCACGGCCTGCCGGATAGGTCTTCCATCATTGCTCGTATCTCCTTGCTAATTTCCTGATTCGATCCCGGGAAGTTGTTTCGTCGAGTGCTGCTGCGCGAACTGTGTCGTAGAGAATTCCAAATTGCTTCACGTCCTCGGCGTCCTCGAAAGTTATCGAGCCGATCGCTCCCTCGGCGTAGACGACGGAAGGTTCGGTGTCCGGGAAGTCCAGCAGGTTGAAGGGCGGAATCACCTTGCCTGCCGGGAGGCCGGCAGCGAACGGCATGATCCGTACGATCACATTTTCCCGGGTGCCGAGATCCGCGAGCTGCCGACACTGCGCTGCCATGCCCCGTTCGGAGCCGACGAGGCTGTGCAGAACCCCTTCGTGCAGGATGAATTCGAGTCGAGACTTCCAGCGGCGTTGCATAATCCGCGTGCGCCGCTGCATGCGCATCTGGACCCGCTTATCTATCTCGGATGCCGGATCCTCTGGCGCAAACGAGCGGAAGATCGCCTTCGCGTAGTCGGCGGTTTGTAGCAGACCTGGCACAACCAGTGGGTGGTAGATGCGAAATTCGGTCGCATAGGACTCCAGCTCCAGGTAGCAGTCGAAGCGCCCGTGCAGGAGGTGGCGATAGTCTTGCCACCAGACCTTGGTGTTCGATTCCGCCGCAATCGCCATCAGATACTGCGTGCGTTCCTCCGGCAGATCGAAGTAACGGCACAGATATTCGACCTCGCGGACCTTGATCCGCTCGTACTGCCCCAGCTCGATCCGGCTCAGCGTCGCCCGGCTGAACTCGGTATCCCGCGCCACCTGTTCCAGCGTCGAACCCCGCGCGTGGCGGGCGTCGCGCAACGCCCTCCCGAGTTGCCGCCGCGGCAGTGTGGTGCCGCTGAGATCCGCCTTACTCGGCATCGTGCCTCCCCTGTTTCTCAACGAATCGCCCCGGCGTTTCTCAGTACGAGAGCAATCGTAGGCAGGCACTGGGAAACGTGCTGCGACTTCCGATCGATCCCGCAACGGCCTCTCGCCGCCCTACACCGAGTCTGTGACCTGCAGCAACATAGCCGCATGCCCGAGAGATACGGAAGCCGTTGTCGCAAAGACGCTTTCCCGGCGTCACCCGGTGCCGACACCCGCGCACCGATCCGTCACACCGAATGCGACGGGCGGCGGGCGACCTGGCGGCTCGACTCGGAGACCATCCGGATCCTGGACGCACGCGATACCACCGGCGCGTCGGTCGAACTGCCCGGCCGTACCCGCACCGACCTCGCGGAGATGCGGGAGCGGTTTCCCGAGCACACCCCGCTGTGGGATGCGATCCGCCGGGACTTCTGGACCCACGCCGTCGCGCCGGGGTGCACCGGATGACGACCATCCGCTACCCCGACGACGACTCCGTCTCGGAGATCACCCGGCATTTCCTCCCCACCCTGCCCGCCGAATCGCTACCAGTTCTCCTGGGATTCCGCTTCGACGGCGAGACGATCCACTCCGAATGCGCCGAGGTCTACCTCGACGGTGACCGAGGCCCGCGGGAGCCGAATCCCATCCATACAGCGGCGGCGCGGATCCGCGCGGTTCTCGGTGCGGGGATGTTCGGTTTCGGCTTCGTCTTCCCCGTATTCGCCGACCAACTCGATTCCCATGCCGCCAACCGGCATATCCCCCGCCCCGTTCGCACCGCCGCCGCACGACTGGGCGTCCCCTCGGATGTCATCGTGGCAGCGACCATCGACGCCACCGGCCGCCAGTGGTGGGCCGTGCTCCCCCGGCACCTACCCGGACTCGCCCCCGTACTCCTGAGAATCCCCGCCGTAGCGCCCCGGGATTGGCAACTTCCCGATTCCCTCCACGCCTCCCTGTGGACCGCCGCCCTCGCCCTCGACACCGCCAACCACCCGCATCTGATGCGACTCCGGACGGCGCACTCGGTCGAACGGCAGCCCTGATAATCCGCCTCTCAACAGGTTTCGGCACGCCGCCCTTCCAGGCGAGGTCCAGCCAACTGCAGCAATGGCGGGTGAACTCGGTGCACCATTTGTCCATATACGAGGAGGATCGGCGTCTCCGCCCCTGCTGTCGGCTCGCCCCGACGTTACCGACGGCAACGAACCCACGCGACCAAGCTGCGCGGTTACAAACAGTTTCCCTACCGTCACCTCGACCGTGTTCGGATCGGTGCTTGCGTCGAACCTCTATCCGCAGCACCGCGCGCCACCTCTGGTAGGTACAGCGTCATTTGCCCAGGGGCGCTCGAGCCCACCAGTCCCGGAGAATGTCGTCGGCAGTATGGTACGGCCATTTGACCTTGATCAGGTAGCGTGACCGATCCCGATCCGTCATGAACGAGAAGTAGGCGTCGTAGCCGCCGTGCGATTCCCGTGACCTGAAGATCCTTGCCGACTTGCCGCTCACACAGGATGTCGGCCGTGGGTGCGAGGATGGGCGCGGCCGAGGTTCGGGAGCGGGCGAGGGAGGATCATGGGCAAACTGGACGGACAGGTCGCCGTCATCACCGGCGGCGCGCGGGGGCAGGGGCGGGCGCATGCGCTGGCACTGGCGGCCGAGGGCGCGGATATCGTGGTGTGCGATATCGGCGCGCAGGTCGCGAGTGCCCCCTACCCGCTGGGCTCGGAACAGGACCTTGCCGAGACGGTGGAACTGGTCCGCGCCACCGGTCGCCGATGCCTCGCCGTCACCGCCGATGTGCGCAGCCGGGAGCAGATGGACGCCGTCGCCGCGCAGGCGGTCGCCGATTTCGGCCGGATCGATATTCTGCTCGCCAACGCCGGGATCGCCTCCAGTTCGTCGATCGCCGATATGCCGGAACAGACCTGGCAGGACATGATCGATATCAATCTCACCGGCGTCTTCCACAGTTTTCACGCGGTGGTGCCGCATATGGTCGAGCGGGGCCGGGGCCGGATCGTCGCCACCTCCTCCATCGTGGCGCGGATGGGAGCGCGGAGGTCGGGGCATTACGTGGCCGCGAAATGGGGTGTGGTCGGGCTGGTGAAATCGCTGGCGCTGGAGGTGGCCGAGCACGGCATCACCGTGAACGCGGTACTCCCGTCGGGCGTGCAGACGGACATGATCATGAATCCGGCCACCTACCGGGAACTGATGCCCGATATCGAGCACCCCACCGAAGCGGACGCGATGGCGATGTTCGAGGCGGGCGGCGGGTTGATACAGCCCGCCGAGGTATCGGAGATGGTGTTGCTCTTGGTCTCCGAATCCGGCCGCCGGTACAACGGCGAGGCCATCACCATTTCCGGTGGTATGAGCGCGAGCACCACCTGAGGCTCGGCGTCCCCGTCCACGCGATGCACGCGCGAATCCGCCGGGCGACCGGGGAGATCGCTCGGCGGATTCGGTGGCTGCCGGCCGGCGGCGTGGGATCAGAGTTTGCCGCCCCCGCCGATCAGCCACGGGTTGAACGTGCACTGCAGCGGCTGCGACGGATCCAGGGTGTTCAGGATGATCGACAGCACGCGCGGTGAGTACATCAGTGTGAGGTGATCGGACAGGTCTTGTTCGCATCCGTCCTGCAGGGTGATGTTGCGAACGGTCGCGCCCGGTCCGGCCGTGAGGAAGGTCGAATCGTAGGGGGTGGTGATCTCGTCGTAGCGGCTGCCGACCACGGTGTAATCGACGCCGGGCACGGTATCCCCGGCCGCGTTGAGAGTGTTGATGAAATTCGAGCCGACGGTCTGCTGGATACCGGAATGGCCCACGAAGATCTCCACCAGGCCCAGCACGTCGATACCGAGATTGTTGATCGCCCGGCCCAGCGCGCCGATCCCGACCAGGGTGGTGCCGTGATGGGTGGCGCCGAAGGTCATCAGATGGTGGACCTTGTCCGCACCACCTTCGAACTGGATGTACTGCCGCGAGGACACCCCGCCCTGCGAATGGCCGACGATGTTGACCTTTTCGGCGCCGGTCGCGGCGAGCACCCGGTCCACGAATACCGCGATCTGTTTCGCCGAATCCTCGATATAGCCGACGCCGTTGGCGCCCGGGATGGCCGAACCGACGCCGCCACCCTGGATCAGTCCGGCTTTACCGTAGTTGAATGTGAAAACGCAGTGGCCGGCATCGTGGAGCGGCTGGGAGACGAACGCGAAGTTGTTGTAGGCGTTCTCCCACGTCCCGTGGATCAGCACCAGCGGTTCGGGATGTTCGGCGGTCGGTTTGCAGTTCCAGTCGTTGCTGCCCGGGGGCGCGACGTCGGGATTCAAGAGGCCGTGGCCGAAGGCCGCCAGGAATGCCGTCGACGGCGGGCCGAAACCGACAGTGTCCGATGAATGCCCGCCACGCAGTCCGGAACTGGATCCGGAGCCGCCGTAACAGTCGCCGGAACCGTTACCCGATCCGGTGCCGCTGCCCGAATTACAGGCGGAACCGGAGGCACTGCCGCTGTCGACAATCGGCCGGGCCGCCGGATCCTTCAGCCCGGCCGCGATGGTGTCGGCGAGCTGCTGTTCGGTGGGCACCTGCGCGGGCTGGGCGCCGACGCCCGCCCCCGATAGCCCGATCGCCAGGACCGCCGCGGCCGACACGGCGGCGCCGCGCAGCGATCGGCGGATCGTCGTACGCCTCATCAGATGCCTCTCTGCACAAGAATTACGGACCATTCCGGGCGGCGGCGAACGCGGCGCCGGAATCTCCGAAGACGCTAGGTCCGAATGGCATCGAAAAGCGCTGCGGAAGGGCGGTTTCCGGGAATATCACGAAAGGTCGGGTGGTTCTTCGAGAATCTCCATAAATGGGTTTCCGGGAACTTTTCCAACATCATTCGTGACAGTTCACGAGCGCGGATGTTCCGAATTCCATCCGCGCACAGAAAGTTGCGTATCGAGGCGCCGGAGGCACCTCGTGACCGGGCCGGTTACCTCACCGCGAGCTCATAGGAGGTGCTGCGGCCGCCCGAGCCCGATCGTTCGAGAACCCCGAGGCCGACGAGCTCGTTGATATCGCGTAATGCGGTGTCCTGCGAGCATTTGGTGATGGTGGCCCACTTCCCGGTGGTGAGCTTGCCGGTGAATCCATCGAACAGCCGATTCACCATGGCTATCTGGCGCTCGTTCATCCGGACCGGCGTATGGTCCCGCCAGAACCGGGCCTTCAGCAGAACCTTGTCAACCGTCTCGTCGGCGTACACGATCGCCCGACGAAGTGCCTCGAGGAACCAGATGAGCCACTCGGTCACATCGAGTGTCCCTTTCTGCGTCAGCTCCAGCATCCGGTAGTAGGCCGCCCGGTCACGCTGGATCTGCGCCGAAAGACTGTAGAACCGCCGGGAACTGTGATCGGCGCGGGCCAGCCACAGATCACCGAGGGCACGCGCGATACGCCCGTTGCCGTCGTCGAAGGGATGCACGGTGACGAACCACAAATGCGCCAGGCCCGCTTTGATGATCGCGGGTTCGGCGGCTGGGCGGTTCACCCATTCCAGAAACTCGGTCATCTCGGTATTCAGCCGCGCCGCCGGAGGCGCCTCGAAATGGACGCGCTCCCGGCCATAACCACCGGAAACGACCTGCATGGGTCCGGACCCGTCGGCGCGCCAGGTACCGATATCGATGCGAGTGCGACCGGAGTAGCCAGTCGGAAACAGGGCGGCATGCCAGCCGAAGAGCCGGTCGGCGGTGATTGGCAGATCGTGGTGAATCGTGGCATCGAGGACCATCTCGACGACACCGTCCACGTGCCGATCAGCCGGCGCGAGCGCGCCGATTTCCACGCCCAGATGACGCGCGAGGGAAGAACGGACCGAGTCCGCGTCGAGTAGTTCACCCTCGATCTGGCTGGTCTTGATCACATCTTGGGTCAACACCGTCAAACTTGTCTCGTCCTGCACGGTGCCGGCCGCTTCCGCGAGACGACCGAGGAGGTATCCCTGCCGTTGGGCCACCTCGGCGAGCCGCGTGGCCAACCGAGCCGCGTCGTACTCGAACGCCGGCCAGTCGGCCTGCTGCCAGATGTATTTGCGGTAATCGGCCGCCATGCGGCGATACTACCCCTATTCACCGCAAAATCTGCGGCGAATAGGGCGGCTCAGATTCCGAGGACCAGTTTCGCGGTGGTGAAGTAGATGATCAGGCCGGTGGCGTCGACCAGGGTGGTGACCATCGGCGCCGATACCACCGCTGGATCGATGCGCAGGCGCTTGGCCAGCAGCGGCATGGTGCCGCCGATGGTCGCGGCCCACGCGCAGATCAGCACCAGCGTGATCCCGACGACCACCGCGACCCGCGGCCCCACGAACAACCCGCCGATCACGACGCCGACGACGGCCAGCATGGTGCCCAGCACCAGACCCACCCGGCATTCGCGCCAGATCACCTTGAACAGGTCGCCGCCGCGGACTTCGCCCACCGCCACCGCGCGCACACAGGCCGTCGCGGCCTGCGCTCCGGCATTGCCGCCCGCGCCGATCAGCAGCGGGATGAACAGCGCGAGCTGCGCCGCCTGTTCGAGGGTCGCCTCGAAGAAGCCGGTCACACTCACCGTCAGGGTGGCGGCCACCAGCAGCAGCATCAGCCACAGCGCGCGGTAGCGGGCCAGCTGGAACACCCCGGCGGCCATGTAGTGGCCCTCCCAGGGCGCCGAACCGGCCTGTTTGGCGACGTCCTCGCTGTCGGCGGCCTCGATCACCTCGACGGCGTCGTCGATGGTGAGCAACCCCACCAGCCGGTCCTCGCTGTCGACCACCGGCATGTTGATGTCGTTGGTCTCGCGCATGAGCCGCGCGGCCTTCTCCGCCGAATCGGTGGCCCGCACGAAAGCGGGTTCGGTGACCACCAGATCCGCGACCATCGTGTCCGGACCGCTGAGCACCAGTTCCCGCAGGTCGACGATGCCGCGCAACCGGCGGCCCACATCCACCACGGGCAGCGTGTAGACGGTTTCGGCGTTGCCGCCCTTGATCCGGACGGTGCGCAGGGCCTCGGCGACGGTCAGCGTGCCCGGGATCGCGACCACTGCCGGGGTCATGTACCGGCCGACCGATCCCTCGGGGTAGCCGAGCAGGGCGGCGGTCATCCGCCGCTCGCGCGGACTCAGCCCGGCCAGCGCCTTCTTGGCCACCTTGGCGGGAGCTTCACGCAGCATCCGGGCGCGATCGTCGGGAGCCATGCGCTCGACGAGTTCACGGAAACTCTGGTCCCGCAGGCCCTGCAGGATCTGCTGCTGATCGACGGGTTCGAGCTCCTCGAACACCGCCAGCGCCAGATCCTTGTCCAGCAGGCGGAACGCCACCCCGGCCTCGACCGCGTCCATACGGGCGAGTTCGTCGGCGATGACATGCGGCGGATGGGTGTCCAGCCAGCGCAGCGCGGCGTCGACGCGATGGCGTTCGACCACGTCCTGGAGGGATTCCGACAGCGTCGTCGGCGCTTCGATGAGTTCGATCTGCGACATGAGAAGTCCTCGGCACAGCAGTGAGTAGCGAGTGATTCGAAGGAAGTCACACCGCGAGGCACCGAGCCGGACCGCGCCGCAGGCAGAAAACCGCTAGCGGGTATGCGGGCGGACGGCGCCGCGCGGTTTTCGACTGGGAGGTTCGCTGCGCATTGCAACACCACCTCCCTCTCAGATCGCCGTCCGTGCGCGCGGAAGCACGCCCGAAATCCGCATTGAACAGTCTATGAATGCGAACGCATCCTCGGCCAGCTTACATCCCGTTCGCGGAAAGTCCGCATCGAAACGTTCGTCACACGGCGTTTCAGATTCCCGGGCGTGTCCGTGCTCGGTGTGACGGGACCGGGAAGGCCGGGTTGCGGCGGTGCCACTCGGCGGCCGGTCCCCTCGCCCGTTAGCCTGACCGGGTCGCGGCCGGTGGTGTCCGGCTGCCGGGTTACAAGGGGGATCGTGTTCCGACGTCTCGTAGTTCTCTGCCTGCTGATGGGCGCTCTCGCCGGCTGCGGCGGCGGCAACGGCGGTATGTCGCCGGAGCCCGCGTCCACCCTCGACGAGTTCTGGCTGACCGCGCCCGCCTCCGAGGCCGGCCGGCTGGACTTGCTGCGGCGGGCCCGCGATATCGACCCGTGCGCCCTGCTTCCCCGGGATACGCTCGCCGGCCTCGGCACGGTGCTGCGGATCCACAACACCGCACCCAGTTCGTGCACGGCCACCCTGAATTCCGACGAGACCGGTGAACGTACCGAGTTCGACCTCGGCGTGCTCGTCCGCAAACCCGGTGTCGCCTCCCATACCGAGGATGTCCCGGTCCGGACGGTCGACGGTGTGGCCGTGTCGTCCGTACGCGATCTGGATCACCTCCTCGACGGGCAGCGGGAAGACCAGCTGGTCGAGCGGAGTTGCACCGTGACCGCGGGTTTCGGCTCGCAGTTGTCGTTCATGCTGTTCGTCTCGAGCCCACTGGGCGCCGAACCCTGTCCGCTCGGTGAGCAGGTGATCGCGGCCGCGCTCACCGAAATGCGGAATCCACCGGCCCGCGGCACCTCACCGGATACCGCGCGCACAGTCGTCGACGACGCCGAACCCTGTGCCGCGGCCACGGCCCTGGGCGTGACCGTCCCGGCCGACGGCGAATCCATGTGGGCGTGCGATTTCGACTACCGCGGGGATCAGATCTCGGTGTCCTACGCCTACGACCAGGAGCAGATGACCACCGGCGCACCGGCATTCACCGTCGGCACCCACCCCGTATACCGGCTCAGCGAACCCGGCGAGGATTTCGCGATGGTCCTGGGCCGGATCGGCCCGCCCATCCAGACCAGCGAAGACGTGGATTTCATGGGGCCGCGGCTGCCGACCGTCACGGTCACCGGAAAAGACGGCGCGGCCGTCGACGAGGTGGTACGGCAGTCGCTTTCCGGTTTTCCCGCGTAGCGGCGGGCGGTCGCCTACCCGGTGCGCGGTGCCCTGCCGGACCGGTCCGGCGGCGCCACAACAGCCGTCGCGAGCGGAACCGCCAGGCAGAGGCTGAACCGCGCCACCGCCGCCGAGATCCGTCCGCCGGGCAGCAGCGAGTTCACCCGGACCTCGACCGGCTCACTGAGCGTCACATCGACCGTGGTGCCGTCGGGGCCGGCCAGGAACAGGCGGTCTCCGTCGAGCACGGTGGCCGTGTGGTTGTAGCGGCGCCGCTCGGCGACCGCGGTGATCCTGTCCAGCGGCACCGTCGCGACCCGGCGACCGGCCCGGCGCAGCACCAGGGTGTGCTCGGTGACGTAGTGCGGGTACGAGATATCGGCCGCGAACATCGCGAGCAGTAGCAGCAGCGACCACCCGGACACAACCGCCAGGGTGATGCTCAGCCAGGCCCACGGGATCAGCAGGTGCAGCACACCCACTTCGACGAGCGTCGCGGCGCCGAAGGCCATCGGCAGCGCGAGTGTGCCGCGAGCCGCCGGCAACGGCCGGTACCCGGTGCCGTCGATATCGGTTCCGCCACGCGCCCACAACCACAACGCGCGGTAGGCCCGGGCGTGCCGCCGCACGCCTCGCGGCAGCGCGGTCGTCACGGCGCCGGCTCCGCGGTGAGGAGTTCGAAGGCCCGCCGCACGACCGCCCGCTGCGTCGGATCCGGCAGTAGCGACTCCTCGGAGAGGACTCCACTGTCCTCCGGGACCGCCGAGACCGCGGCGAGTACGGTCTCGATTCCTGACCGTCGCAGCAAGTTCGCGAGGTCCCCCGCCAGCCGGTCGATCTCGGCCCGGCACGCCTCGACGGGGCGGCCCGCCACGTGTTCCCAGCCGCGCAGGATACGGCGGTAGCCGGTCCTGGCCTCCCGGTCGATGAGGGCGCCGGAGAACCAGGTGAACAGCGCGTCGGGAGCGGTGCCGGAGATCGCCATCACCTCGAGTAGATCGCGTTCCCGGTCCAGCGCCTCGCTTTCGGCCCGATCGGCCTCCGCCCGGGCCCGGTCGAACGCGTCGCACACCTCGGCGGGCAGAGCCGAGGGCACCCGTCCCTGTTCGGTGGCCGCGAGCATCCGCCCCAAGCGTTCCTTCCTGCGGGTCAGCCGGGTGATGGTCTGCGCGAGGTCGTCGTGCAGGGCGGTGAGGTCGGCGCGGAGACCGTCGGCGCCGGGCCGGTCGTTTTCCTCGGCCAGGACCGTGGCCACCGAACCCAGCGGAAGCCCGTTGTCGGCGAGCCAGCGGATGCGCATCAGCCGGGCGAGTTCGGCGATCCCGTAGCTTCGGTACCCGTTCTCGAGGCGGTTCGGCTCCGGTAGCAGGCCGAGGCGGTGATAGTGGCGAACGGCGCGGGGCGTGGTTCCAGCGGCCGCGGCGACCTCGCTGATCTTCATGGTCGCCAGTGTCGGCTATGACGCTGTGTCAAGGTCAAGGCAGGAAGACGGTCCAGGCCGGGCGCCGGGTCAGCCGGGCAGGATCTCGGCGGTGGCGAGCCAGCCCTCCCGGGCGCTGGGGTGACGCGGCGCCCAGTCGGTCGCCGCCCGGAAACGGGCGTTCGATACCCGTAGCGAGCGGGTCAGCGAGGTGAGCCGGTCGCCGAGCAGACCGGCCGCGCGGCCCGGTCCGCGCAGCCACAGACGGCGGCCGGCGGCGCGGGCGAGGGCGTCGGTGTAGTCGCGGGTGGTCAGCGGTTCGTCGTCCACCACGTTGTAGGTGCCGGGTGCCACCACCGACGCCGCGACCACGGCCCGACCGGCATCGGCGACGTGGATCGAGGACATGAAACCGTCCGGGCTCCCCAGTGTCACACCGATCCCCCGCCGGGCCAGCGCGAGCATCTGTTCGCTGTGGCGGGCGCCGGGGCCGTAGAAGATCCCGAACCGCAGCACCACCGCCTCTCCCCCGGCCGCACCGAACCGGGCGGCATTCGCCTCGGCGGCGAAATTGCTCCGGGCCAGCGGAAAGTGATCCACCGGAGCGGATTCGGTGATCCATTCCGCGCCCTGATCGGTATAGAACATCACCACCGATTCCTGCACGACCCGGCCGACACCGGCGGCGAGCGCGGCATCGACCACCGCCGCGGAACCCTCCGTCCGGACGTACTCGTTGCGCCGCATGGCGCGCCTGCTCGCGAATTTGCTCATCGGCGGGATGGCCGTCGCGAGATTGACCACCGCATCGTGACCCGCGAGCGCCGAGGTCAGGGCGGCGCGGTCGAACAGCGAGATCCGGGCGGGGGTGGCCCCGGCCGCCACCAATTCGGCGGCCTTCTCATCGGAGCGGGCCAGCGCCGTGACCGAATGTCCCACGCCGACCAGCGCCGGGATCGTATGGGCGCCCAGAGCGCCGGTTCCACCGGTGACGAACACGCGCATGGTGCCAACCTACGCCGCCGGGCGGTGGACGCAGGCCGGAATTCGGCGCGGGGAGCGCACAACCGTTGCCGGGGCGGCGCCGGGCCGACAGAGTGGAGAGGCAGAGATCTGTTCCGGCCCGCCCGGGCCCGACATCTGAGGAGAATGCTGTGCGCTTCGGAATCTTCGTCCCGCAGGGGTGGCGCCTGGACCTGGTCGGTATCGAGCCCTCCGCCCAGTGGGACGTGATGCGCGGTCTCGCGGAGCGCACCGACGCGAACCCGGTGTGGGAGTCGCTGTGGGTCTACGACCACTTCCACACCGTCCCGGAGCCCAGCGACGAGGCCACCCATGAGGCGTGGACGCTGATGTCGGCGTTCGCCGCCACCACCTCGCGGGTGCGGCTGGGTCAGATGTGTACCGCGATCAGCTACCGCAACCCGGCCTATCTCGCGAAGGTCGCGGCGACCGTGGACCTGATCTCCGGCGGCCGCACCGAGATGGGTATCGGCGGCGGCTGGTACGAACACGAATGGCGCGCCTACGGGTACGGCTTCCCCACCGCGGGCGAGCGGCTGGGCCGGCTCGACGAGGGCGTGCAGATCTTCCGCCAGGCCTGGCAGACCGGCACCGCCACCCTGGACGGCCGCTACTACCGGGTCGACGGCGCGATCGTGCGCCCGCTGCCCGCGCAGGAGGGCGGCCTGCCGCTGTGGATCGCGGGCGGCGGCGAGAAGAAAACCCTGCGTATCGCCGCGAAATACGCGAACTACACCAACTTCGCCGGTAACAGCCCCGACGAGTTCACCCACAAATCCGAGATCCTGCGCGCCCACTGCGCCGATGTCGGCACCGATTTCGACACCATCGTCCGCAGCTCGAACTTCAATGTCGCGATCGGCGCCACCGAGGCCGAGGTCGAGCAGCGCAAAGCCGAGCACGCCGCCCGCCTGACTCCCGTCCTCGGTGCGGAGAAGGCCCGCGGCTACGTCGACAACCTGAACAACGGCGGCGCGGCGGTCGGTACCCCGGAACAGATCGTGGAGAAGCTGTCCGCCGTCCGCGACCGCGGCCTCGGCTACGCCATCTTCAACTTCCCGGAAGCGGCCTACGACACCAGCGCCATCGAACTCTTCGAGCGCGAGGTGCTCCCGGCGCTGTCCTGATCAGGCCGGCGGGCCCTCGGTGCACCGGGGGCCCGCCGCACCGGCATCCGCCGCCGGGCTCTCAGAGCATGCAGCTCACGCAGCCCTCGACCTCGGTACCCTCCAGCGCCATCTGCCGCAGGCGGATGTAGTAGAGGGTTTTGATGCCCTTGCGCCAGGCGTAGATCTGGGCGCGGTTGAGGTCGCGGGTGGTGGCGGTGTCCTTGAAGAACAGCGTCAGCGACAGGCCCTGGTCCACGTGCTGGGTGGCCGCGGCGTAGGTGTCGATGATCTTCTCGTAGCCGATCTCGTACGCGTCCTGGTAATAGTCCAGGTTGTCGTTGGTCATGTACGGGGCCGGATAGTAGACGCGGCCGATCTTGCCTTCCTTGCGGATCTCGATCTTCGACGCCACCGGGTGGATGGAGCTGGTGGAGTGGTTGATGTAGGAGATCGACCCGGTCGGCGGGACGGCCTGCAGGTTCTGGTTGTAGAGGCCGTGCTCCATGACCGCGGCCTTCAGCTGCCGCCAGTCGTCCTGGGCGGGGATATGGATACCGGCGTCGGCGAACAGCCGCGCGATCCGTTCGGTCTTCGGCTCCCACACCTGATCGGTGTACTTGTCGAAGTATTCGCCGCTGGCGTACTTCGATTCCGGGAACCCTCCGAACGAGGTCCCCCGCTCACGGGCGATCAGGTTCGACGCGCGCAGGGCGTGGAAGACCACCGTGTAGAAGTAGATGTTCGTGAAGTCCAGGCCCTCCTCGGATCCGTAGTGGATCCGCTCCCGCGCCAGATAGCCGTGCAGGTTCATCTGACCGAGCCCGATGGCGTGCGAGGAGTTGTTGCCCTGTTCGATCGAGGGCACCGAGTAGATATGGGTCTGATCCGAGACGGCGGTGAGCGCCCGGATGGAGACCTCGATGGTGCGCGCGAAATCCGGGGAGTCCATCGCCTTGGCGATATTCAGCGACCCCAGGTTGCAGGAGATGTCCTTACCCACGTGCGAGTAGGTGAGGTCGTCGTTGTAGATCGACGGGGTGGAGACCTGCAGGATCTCCGAGCACAGGTTCGAATGGGTGATCTTGCCGGCGATGGGGTTGGCCCGGTTCACCGTGTCCTCGAACATGATGTAGGGGTAGCCGGATTCGAACTGCAGCTCGGCGATGGTCTGGAAGAACTCGCGCGCCTTGATCTTGGACTTGCGGATCCGCTTGTCGTCGACCATCTCGTAGTACTTCTCGGTGACGTCGACATCGGCGAACGGCTTACCGTAGATCCGTTCCACGTCGTACGGCGAGAAGAGGTACATATCCTCGTTCTTCTTCGCCAGTTCGAAGGTGATGTCGGGGATCACCACACCCAGCGACAGCGTTTTGATGCGGATCTTCTCGTCCGCGTTCTCCCGCTTGGTATCGAGGAAACGGTAGATATCGGGGTGGTGGGCGTGCAGGTACACCGCGCCCGCGCCTTGGCGCGCACCGAGCTGGTTGGCGTAGGAGAAGGAATCCTCGAGCAGCTTCATGATCGGGATGACGCCGGAGGACTGGTTCTCGATCTTCTTGATCGGCGCGCCGTGCTCACGAATATTGCTGAGCAGCAGCGCGACCCCGCCGCCGCGCTTGGACAGCTGCAGCGCCGAGTTGATGGAGCGCCCGATGGACTCCATGTTGTCCTCTATGCGAAGAAGAAAACAACTAACGGGCTCACCGCGCTGCTTTTTCCCGGAGTTGAGGAAGGTCGGGGTGGCCGGCTGGAAGCGGCCGTCGATGATCTCCTCGACCAGCTTGCCCGCGAGCACCTCGTCACCGGCCGCCAGCGTCAGCGCGACCATGCAGACCCGATCCTCGAAACGCTCCAGATAGCGCTTCCCGTCGAAGGTCTTGAGGGTGTAGGAGGTGTAGTACTTGAACGCGCCGAGGAAGGTGGGGAACCGGAACTTCTTGGCGTAGGCCTGCTGGAACAGCTTCTTCACGAAGGCCCGGCTGTACTGCTCGAGTACCTCGGGCTCGTAGTAGTTCTCCTCGACGAGGTAGTCGAGCTTCTCGTCGAGGTTGTGGAAGAAGACGGTGTTCTGGTTGACGTGCTGCAGGAAGTACTGGTGCGCGGCCTCCCGATCCTTGTCGAACTGGATCTCGCCGTCCGGACCGTACAGGTTCAGCATCGCGTTGAGGGCGTGGTAGTCCAAGACCTCACCGGGGTCGCCGGCGCGCTGCGGGGGCTGCTCCAGGCGGGCCGTCATACCTGCTGGTGCTGTCGTTGTTGCTGCCAAAACAATCCCAATCCCTCTCGGACGCGGGCGACGTCCTCGGCGGTTCCCATGAGTTCGAAGCGGTACAGGTAGGGCACCCCGCATTTACGCGAGATCACATCACCTGCGAAGCAGAAGGTGTCACCGAAATTCGTGTTCCCCGCCGCGATCACGCCGCGCAGCAGGGCGCGGTTGTGTGGATCGTTGAGGAACTTGGCGACCTGACGCGGTACGAATTCCTTGTCCGAGCGCGTGGAGCCCAAGACGTGCCGACCGCCCCCGTAGGTGGGGACGATCAGCACGTAGGGATCGTCGACACGCAGCGAATCGGTGGTGTGCAGGGGGATCCGGAGAGCCGGGATATCCAGCTTCTCGACGAAACGGTGGGTGTTCTCCGAAGCGCTGGAGAAGTAGACCAGCGTCTGCGATTCGGACATCTCACCTCCCCTGGTTCCCGACGGACTCGCCGCCGCGGCGCCGGGTCGGACTGTTATCGCACCCCGAGCACGGGCCGATGTGGCTCAGGCGGCGACGGTGGCCAGTGCTTTGATGCGGTCCGGACGGAAGCCGGACCAGTGCTCGTCACCGGAGACGACGACGGGGGCCTGCAGGTAGCCGAGCGCCATCACGTAGTCGCGGGCTTCGGCGTCCTCGGAGATATCGACGACACTGTATTCCACCCCGGCCTTGTCGAGGGCCTTGTAGGTGGCATTGCACTGGACGCAAGCGGGCTTGGTGTACACGGTGATCATTCGAGTCCCTCTCTCCTGTGCCAATGTGCGGTGTTCGCGGCCCTCTGTGGTGACGGACCGCCGCCTGCGAGCCGAACCCACCGCGCACCCGATTCCGCCCTGCGGTCACGGTGTGTACGACGCGGTGTCGGCACGATCGGATGATCCTGCGCAAACTCCGAAGACCAGCCCTGAAACCCCACGTCCGGACCGGTTCCACCCGTCGCCGGAGGACTTCTCGTCCGACCGCCTTCGGGTACCGATGACACTACACCTAGTGGCCGACATTCCGAAACAACACGAGATGTTGCGAGTCACAACGGTGTGATTTCACGGCTGTAAGCCGCAGGACAGCAACTCGACACGCCGTATTCACCGTGGCCCAAGTCACAAATCGACGAGGTCAGTTCTTTTTCAGCAAACCCAGGAGACACGTCCGTCACACCAGTCGCCGGAGCCCCGGCAGACCCTCGGGCACCGCCCGGAACAGGGTACGAGATCGGCGTGCGACGCGCCCGCCACCTCCGCCGACCGGATAACGGGCATACACGCGCAAAGGCCGCCCGGTCCGGAGACGGGCGGCCCTGTGCGGGATCGTCGGTCAGGCGTCGACGAGCTCCCCGCTGGCCGCGTCGGCCAGAACCTTCAGGGCGCCGGTGAGTTCGCCCAGCGCCTCCGCGTCGTCGCTCGGATGGCTCGCCACGAAACGCTCGCCCCAGGCGGCGTAGTGCAGATGCGCCTCTTCGACGATGCGGCCGCCCGCGATACCGACCGACTTCACCGTGTCCGCGTGCGCCCACTTGGCGGCGTTGGGGCTGATGGAACCACTCACGACGGCCACCGGCTTACCGCCGATCGCGCCGGCGCCGTAGGGGCGGGACAGCCAATCGATGGCGTTCTTGAGCACGGCGGGCAGCGTGCCGTTGTATTCCGGGGTGACCACGAGCAGGCCGTCGCTCGCCGCGACCGCGTCGCGCAGGGCCTGCGCGGCGGCGGGAACCGAGCCCTCGACGTCGATATCCTCGTTGTAGAACGGAATCTCACCGATACCCTCGTAGAGGGCGGCTTCGGTACCGGCGGGCACGGTGGCGATCGCCGCCTCGGCAAGCCGCCGGCTGATCGAGGCCTGGCGAAGGCTTCCGACGAGTACGACGATACGGGTCTGGCTCATGTTCACTCCTGCGGTACTAGTTGTGTGACGATCCCACTGCCCAGATCAACCGGACCACGGTCCGCTACATTCCCCGGAGGCCAGCGCACCGCCGTGAACTACGACACACCCCGCCAGGCGGACCCCTGGCACCCGGGCGATCCCCTCACCCCCGCCATGCCATCACAGGTGCGCCGGGCGGAACGCATCGGCCCCGCGCTACCCGGTACCGGCGAACCGGCCGAACGCGCCGACGCCGCGCGCAACCGCCGGCGGCTGCTCGATGCCGCCCAGGAACTCGTGCGCGCGCACGGCGTGGACGCCCTCACCATGGACGCGCTCGCCAAACGGGCCGGCGTCGGCAAGGGCACCGTCTTCCGCCGGTTCGGCAATCGCACCGGCCTGATGTACGCACTGCTGGATCATTCCGAGACCCAGGCCCAGGAGGCCTTCATCTTCGGCCCGCCACCGCTGGGGCCGGGCGCACCACCGGTGGAGCGGCTCGTGGCGTTCGGCCGGGCCCGGCTGCTCGATATCGAAGTGGAGGGCGAACTGCACCGGGCCGCCGAACTCGGGGCCGAACGGCACTACCGCAGCGAACCGTATCTGGTGCTGAAAACTCATGTGACGATGCTGCTCCGGAACGCGGAGACCCCCGGCGACACCGCGTTGCTGGCCGACGCGCTGCTGGCCACTCTCGGCGCCGGACTCGTCCTGCACCAGATCCGGACCCTCGGCTACACCCGGGAACAGATCGGCGACAACTGGGAAGCCCTGGTTCGCCGGGTCGCCGGAACACACGCGCAGTAGAGTTGTCCGGCATGGGAAACGTGCGTGATCAGATCATCGCCGAGCTGGGTGTGCTGCCGAGTGTCGAACCCAAGGACGAGGTACGGCGCCGGGTCGATTTCCTGAAGGACTATCTGCGCGCCACGCCCGCAAAGGGTTTCGTACTGGGTATCAGCGGTGGCCAGGACAGCGCGCTCACCGGCCGGCTGTGCCAGCTCGCGGCCGAGGAGGTGCGCGCCGAGGGTGGCGAGGCCCGTTTCGTGGCCGTGCGCCTCCCCTACGGTGTCCAGGCCGACGAGGCGGACGCGCGGGTCGCCATGACCTTCGTGGCACCCGACGAATCCGTGGTGGTGAATGTCCGGCCGGGTGCCAACGCGGTCGCCGCCGAGGTGGCGTCCGCGCTCTCGGTCGGCAAACTGCGCGACTTCGTGCGCGGCAACATCAAGGCCCGTGAGCGCATGGTCATCCAGTACGCCATCGCCGGCCAGGAGAACCTGCTGGTGGTGGGCACCGATCACGCCGCCGAGGCGGTCACCGGGTTCTTCACCAAATACGGCGACGGCGGCGTGGACCTGACCCCGCTCACCGGCCTGACCAAACGCCAGGGCGCGGCCCTGCTGCAGGAACTGGGTGCGCCCTCGCGACTGTGGTCCAAGGTGCCCACGGCCGATCTGGAGGACGATCGCCCGGCCCTGCCCGACGAGGAGGCCCTGGGCCTGCGCTACGGCGAGATCGACGACTATCTCGAGGGCAAGGACGTCACCGACGAGGTGGCGCAGCGGATCGAATCGATCTACCGCACCACCCGGCACAAGCGCACCGTCCCGGTCACTCCGCTCGACGACTGGTGGCGCTGACCTTCCCGGTCAGCACACCGGGCCGCCGGGGTTGCGGGCCACGGCCCGCGCCAGTTCGGTGAGCAGATCGAGATCCGGGCCGGTGGCGTGCCGGAAACGTAGACAGCCCTTGCCCATATCCTGGCCGGCCAGGCGCTGTGCGAACTCCGCGCGGATATCGTCGCGCATGAGATAGAACGAGATGTACTGGCGCTGAACCGCGAACGCGATCTCGTCCCGGCCGTCGTACCGGTAGACCGGCATCCCGTGGGCCATCACCTCGGCGTAACCGTCCAGTTCCGTCCGGCACACCTCGCGGACCGCGGCGGCCGCCGGGCGGCGCTCCTCGGGCAGCTCGGCCAGGTACGCATCGACATCGGGCGCCGTGCTCTTCACCACGGGCCCACTCTACCGCCGCCGGACACCCCGGCCGGGCGACCGACGGGGGCCGGGTCGGCCGCATCCGGCCGGGGCAGAGCGAAAGCCGCCCCGGGGTCGCGCGGGACGTGAAGCCGTGCCGCGCGCTACGGCCCGGGCGCCGGACCCGGGGGCGTGCCTGTCACCGATTCGACCTCTGCCAGCCGCCGGCGCAGGTAACGACGCGCGGGGTCGTTACCCGCCACGGCGATCGCGACCCGGTACTCCCGCGCCGCGTCGGCGTATCCGCCCGCCCGACGGTAGAGATCGGCGCGCGCGGCGGCCACCAGCCGGCCGGTCGCCGCCGGACTCGCGACCGGGACCGCGTCCAGCGCCGCCAGCCCCCGTTCCGGCCCATCGCGCATCCCCACTGCGACCGCCCGGTTGACCGCCGCCGCCGGTGACGGCGCGTAACCGATCAGCTCGTCGTAGGCCGCCACGATCGAGTGCCAATCGGTCGCCGCCCACTCCGGCGCGACCGCGTGGGCGGCGGCGATCCGGGCCTGCGCCAGATACGGTCCCCCACCCTCGGCGGCGATCAGCAGACAATCCAGGCCGGCGCGAATGGCCCCGCGATCCCAGGCGCCGCGATCCTGTTCGTCCAGGGGAACGAGCTCACCGCCGGCCGTGCGCCGGCCGGCGCGGCGGCTGTCGGTCAGCAGCATCAGCGCGAGCAGCGCGTAGGCCTCGGATCGCACCGCTCGTTGCTCGACCGGCAGCAGATCGCAGAGCAGGCGACCGACCCGGATCGCCTCGTCGCACAGTTCGTCGCGCACCGCGTCCGGCCCCGAGCTCGCGAAGTAACCCTCGGTGAACAGCAGATAGATCACCGCGAGCACCGTGGGCGTCCGCTCCGGGAGCAGATCACCGGGCGGTACCCGCAGCGGTATCCGGGCGTCGCGGATCTTGGCCTTGGCCCGGCTGATCCGCTGCGCCACCGTGGCCTCCGGCTGCAGGAAGGCCCGCGCGATCTCCGCGGTGCGCAGCCCGCAGACGAAGCGCAGGGTCAACGCCACCCGCGCGGGCGCCGCGAGGGCGGGATGGCAGCAGGTGAAGATCATCCGCAACCGGTCGTCGGGCAGCGCGGGATCCTCGGGTTCGGCGGGCCCCGGAGTCTCCCGCACGGCCGCGTGCTCCTTTCCGGTACGCGCCGATTCCCGGCGCAACCCGTCCAGTGCGCGACGCCGGGCGGCGGTGGTGATCCAGGCACCCGGGTTGGCCGGAATCCCGTCGCGCCGCCACGTCCGCATCGCGGTGGCGAACGCCTCCTGCACCGCGTCCTCGGCCGCGCCGATATCACCGGTGAGCCGGGCGAGGGTGGCGACGGCGCGACCGAATTCGGCGCGGTACACGCCGTCCAGCCGGGCCGTCGTCGGATCGCTCACGCGCCGAGATCGACCACCCTCCGCAGCTCTGTCCCGCCCTTCGGGCCGACCGGGATCAGGGCCGCGATCTCGGTGGCGGCGGGCCGGTCCGCCGCGGTGAACAGGTACAGCCCGCCCACCACCTCCGCGGTTTCGGTGAACGGACCGTCGGTGATCAACGGGGTTTCCCGCGACCCCCGGACCGTGGTGGCCGTGGTGGCCGGCTCCAGGGCGCCACCGCCGCGGATCGCCGAGCCCACCCGCGCCCCGAACCGCTCGTGCTCGGCCACGGCCGAATCCCATTCCGGTGTGCCCGGGGCGGCCATCGCGTCCGCCTGCTCCCACAGCAGCGCCAGCCACCAATCCGGGCCGGGTTCGCCGTGCGGCAGCCACTGCGCCAGCGGCCGCAACTCGACCGCGCCCGTTTCGACCGCCGGCAGCTCCCGGGCGAGTTCGAGCGCCGCGTCCAGGTCGGGCACGTCGAAGACATAGAACCCGCCGACCACCTCCGCGTGTTCGGCGAACGGACCGTCGGTGACCAGCGTGCCGTCACCGTCGCGGCGCAGGGTGACGGCCGAATCCGAGGGGTACAGCGCCGCGCCCCCGGCGATCACTTCGGCCACCCGGGCGTCGAATGCCGCGTACCGCGCCACTTCGGCGTCGAACTCCGGCGTTCCCGGTTGTGCGACGGCCTCGTCTTCGCGGCCGGTGAGCAGAGCCAGGTAGTACATGACGTCATCCTTCCTCGTCGGAGAGGAGTCCGGTACCCCTCTCACCACGACGACGTGCGGAGACGTCGATTCTCGACAGCTCGCCGGAAAATTTCGGGAACCGCGGGAACCGGGCCCGGCCGGGAGTTCAGCCGCCGGCGAAGGGCGGCATGACATCGACCCGCGGGGTCAGGGCCGCGGTCGTGTCCCGGGTCAGTTCGTCACCCATCAGGTAGGCGCAGACGCCGAGCATCTTGTCCAGATCCGGGCCGTAGGTGGCGGCCAGCAGGGTGCGCAGATCGGCGACGGTGGCACCGGCCGGCAGATCCAGCGTTTCCGCGTTCTTGCCGACCGCGTCGGCGATCGCGGCGAAATAGCGGACCTCAACCACCGATGGCTCCCATCGTGCGTTCCGGTGGGACGAAGTCCGCGGCGTCGATACCGTGACCCGCCCATTTCTGCCACATGGCCCCGCGCCACAGCTGCGCCAGTTCCGCGTCACCGGCACCGGAGCGCAGCGTCGCGCGCAGATCGAACTCCTGATCGCTGAACAGGCAAGATCGCAGCATACCGTCGGCGGTGAGCCGGGTCCGGTCGCAGGTATCGCAGAAACTGCGGGTCACCGAGGCGATGATGCCGACGGTGGCTGGTCCGCCGTCCACCAGCCAGGTCTCGGCGGGCGCCGACGGATCGTCGCGGCCGATCGCGGTGAGCGAATAGCGGGCGCCGAGAACGTCGAGCAGTTCCGCGGCGGTCACCATGTTCTCGCGGGCCCATTCGTGGTCGGCGTCCAGCGGCATCTCCTCGATGAACCGCAGTTCGCAGCCTTCGTCCAGGCACCAGCGCAGCAGATCGGGGGCACCGGCGAGGGTCTGCCGCATCAGGACCGCGTTCACCTTCACCGGCGCCAGCCCGGCGGCGCCGGCGGCACGAATCCCCGACAGCACCGAATCCAGCCGATCGCGGCGGGTCAGGCGGGCGAAACCGGCACGGTCCACGGTGTCCAGGGAGATATTCACCCGGGAGAGTCCGGCGGCGGCCAATCCCGCCGCGCGATGGCGCAGGCCGATACCGTTGGACGTCATGGCCAGCGGTACTTCGGGCGCCGCGGCGTGGCAGCCGGCCACGATCTCCTCCAGATCGCGGCGCATGAGCGGCTCACCGCCGGTGAACCGCACCTCACCGATACCGAGTTCGTGCACGGCCAGCGAGACCAGGCGCACGATCTCGGACGCGCTGAGCAGCTCGTCGGGCGGGATGGCGGGCAGCCCTTCCTCGGGCATGCAGTAGGTGCAGCGCAGCGAGCACTTCTCGGTGATGGAAACCCGGAGATCCCGCGCTGTGCGACCGTAGCGGTCCACCAGCAGGGGTGTATCCGGACGTCCGTCGAACGAGGGGCGCCCGGACCGCACTGTGGGTATCCCCATGTCGACCAGTGTCACACCCCCCATTATGAACGCCCGGCCGCCGCCCGGACCGGCCGTCCGCCCGATCGGCCCCATCGTGCCCGGTCCCGGCTCCGACACGCCCACCCCCCGAAGCCACCCGGCGGCAAAACACCACCCCGGCAGCAACGACGGCCGAACTCCCCCGAACCGGCGTGTGAACGAAGCAGAACCATACGAATACACATGGTCACAGCGAAGCCACAGGTACACCCAGGCCACAAACACCGGTCCGGCAACAACCACGGCCGGACCACACCGAAGGGGCGTGTGAACAAACTGGACACATATGGATGCGCACGGCCGCAGCGAAGGCGAAGGTACGCCCATCCGGCAACAACGACGGCCGGACCACACCGAAGGGGCGTGTGAACGAAGCAGACACATATGGATGCGCACGGCCGCAGCGAAGGCGGAGGTACGCCTAGGCTGAATCCATGATTTCTCGGCCCGCCCCCGCCCAGGTCCGGTCGGCGGATGACTACCGCGACACGATCGAGCAGCTGCTGCGCCCGCTGGCCGCCCGCCCGGTCGAGACCGTACCGGTCTCCGACGCGGTCGGCCGTCTGCTGGCCGAGGATATGCGCGCGCCCATCGATCTGCCCGTTTTCCGGAATTCGGCGATGGACGGTTACGCGGTTCGGGCGGCGGATGTGGCGATCACCCCGGTGGACCTGCCGGTGACCGGCGTGGTGGCCGCCGGGGATACCGGGGCGCCGCTCACCGCCGGGACCGCGCGCAAGGTGATGACCGGCGCGCCACTGCCCGACGGCGCGGAGTGCGTGGTCCCGGTGGAGGATACGACCGCCGACGGCCGGACCGTGCGCGTCACGCGGGGCCGCTCCGCGGGCGAGTTCGTTCGCGAACCCGGTAGCGATGTGCGGGCCGGCGCGGAACTGGTGCCCGCCGGGACCCTGCTCGCGCCCCGGCATATCGCCGCCCTCGCGGCGGTGGGCCTGGCCGCGATCCCGGTTTTCGCCCCCATCCGGGCCGCGCTGATCGGCACCGGGAACGAACTCGTGGCACCCGGCGGGCGGCTGCGGCCGGGGCAGATCTACAACTCCAACGGCATCGCGCTGGCGGCCGCCCTCGGTGCCAACGGGGTCCGGGTGACCGCGGTCGAGCACAGCTCCGACGATCCGGGCGAGTTCCGGCGGCTGTTGCGCGCGCTGGCCGCGGACGCCGATCTGGTGATCACCACGGGCGGGGTGTCCAAGGGCGATTTCGAGGTCGTGCGCGAGGTGCTGATCCCGTTGGGCGGCGAGTTCGGCCCGGTCGCGATGCAGCCGGGCGGTCCCCAGGGCCTGACCGTCGTCGACGGGGTGCCCGTGCTCAGCTTCCCGGGCAATCCGGTGAGCGCGGTGGTGTCGTTCGAGGTGCTCGCCCGGCCGATCCTGCGGCGGCTCTCGGGGCTGGGCCCGGTTCCCGAATACGAGTTGCCGCTGCTCGGCGCGGTGCGCCGCTCACCGGCCGGGCGCCGTCAGTTCCTGCGCGGCAAACTGGTGTGGAAGGGCGCGCGGCCGCACGCGGTGGAGGTGGTCTCCGGGCCCGGATCACATCTGGTGGCGAGTATGGCGGCGGCCGATGTGCTGATCGATATCCCGGCCGACAGAACCGAGATGCCGCCCGGGACGGCTGTGCGAGTGTGGACACTATGAGCGAGTTGTCGCATGTGGATTCGACGGGCCGGGCCCGCATGGTGGATGTCAGCGCCAAGGCGGATACCGCCCGGGTCGCGGTGGCGGCCGGGGAGCTGCGGACCACCCCCGAGGTGATCGCGCTGGTGCGCGCCGACGATATGCCCAAGGCCGATGTGCTGGCCACCGCCCGGCTCGCCGGTATCGCGGGGGCGAAGAAGACCTCCGAACTGATCCCCTTGTGCCATCAGCTCGCCTTGTCGTCGGTGAAGGTCGATTTCGGTTTCACCGCGACCGCCATCACCATCGAGGCCGCCGCCAAGACCACCGGCCCCACCGGGGTCGAGATGGAAGCGCTGACCGCGGTCGCGGTCGCGGGGCTGACCTTGCACGACATGGTGAAGGCGGTCGATCCGGCGGCCGTACTCGGCGATATCCGGCTGCTCACCAAGGAAGGCGGTAAGCGGGGACACTGGACCCGCCCGGCCGGCGAGACGCCCGTGGCGGAGACCGCCGACGCACCCGGGACGTCCACCGGGCCGGCCGAGGCGTCGGTCACCGGAACCGCCGCGGTACCGG
>NZ_JBSFRU010000025.1:0-34195 GCF_053589395.1 Nocardia sp. NPDC003345 | reverse complement strand
GGGATCGAGTTCCGGCGCCGCGCATCGTCCACATTCATCGAGAACAAACATCGTTCAAAACTGTTGTGGCACAATTGATCTCTGCGCGCTACGGCAGGCATAGTGGCAACAGCGTCAAGGAAGGACATCATGCAGACGTCGAAGATCCTCGGTCTCGTCACCGCGCTGGTCGCGGCACCGATCGCGTTGGTAACCATGGCCGGCGTCGCCAACGCCGATGCGACCGCGACGGTCACCGCAGGCAAGAAGTGGATTGTCGTGTCCGTGACCACCACCAACGGTGACCGACCGGAGTGGTGCCGAGTCGACCCCTACGTCGGAACACCGCAAACCGTCAACCTCGATGTGGCGCCCTCCGGCAACCTGTTCATCGACAACCTGCCCCCGGGCCCCCGAAAGGTATCGGTCTGGTGCCCCAACGGTGGTGCCGGCCAGTACGACGTCGTCGTTCAGGGCTGAGGCCGAGGCACGGGTCGGCACCTGTCTGTAGCGGTGCCGGCGCCGTCCTCTACGAGGGTGGCTTACGTGGGGAGTTTCTTGTAGCAGGCCAGAGCGGCAGCGAGCAGGCCGCCGATCCAATTCCTCCCGAAGGATCCGACCGATCGGTGTCGCTCCGCCAGTCTTGGCGGTTCTGGTATTCGCCGCGGTATGGCAACACGGGTCGCCGATGTGGTCGCCTCGGCCACGGCATTGGATCGGGCCGTCACCACGCCGTGTTCGGATGATGTTGTACGAGACCGCCGCTCGCGCCGAGGAGAGCCTGATCCTCGACGTCGCCGACCTCGATACGGTGAACCGCTGCGCCACCGTGATCCGCAAGAGCCGCGGCCGTGACGTCGTCCATTGGCAGACCGGCACCGCGCGGCTGCTGACTGCGATGAGCTCGTCGTACGTGTTGCGACCAGGCCGGGCGGGGACACCGGCCAGGATCGAGGTGATGACGAGCGCGCCAACCCGGCGCAGCAGGAAAGTAGCGGTCACACACGAGGCTGTAGGACCGCGAGTGCTGCGCACATATCGTCCAAGGGCACAGTTTTGTCGATGCCATCTCTGCCATCCGGCCGAGCAAATCCAGGAATGTCGGTGGTGCCTGCACTGTTATGAATCGTGTGCAGTTTGTAGAAAAATTGTAGAAGGAGGGGGGAGACCCCAAAGATGTGCAGGTCAACGGTGGGATAGGCTTTGTCGGTCATGAAGTCGGCTTTCCCGGGTGCTGTCAGCGGTGTGCCCACGACGGTCTACCTCGATCATGCGGCGACCACACCGATGCTGCCCGCCGCCATCGAGGCGATGAACGCTGTCTTCACGCAGGTCGGGAACGCGTCCTCGCTGCACGGATCGGGCCGCGAGGCCAGGCGGCGGCTGGAGGAGGCGCGCGAATCCATCGCCGCCGATCTCGGCGCCCGGCCCTCCGAGGTGATCCTGACCTCCGGCGGCACCGAGAGCGACAATCTCGCCGTCAAGGGCATCTACTGGGCCCGTCGCGACGCCGACCCCCGCTGCACCCGCATTCTGGCCTCGGCCACCGAACACCACGCCGTGCTCGACGCGGTGGAATGGCTGGAGCGGCACGAGGGCGCCCGCGTGACGTGGCTGCCCGTGGACGCCGACGGCATCGTCACCCCCGCCACCCTGCGCGCCGCCCTGGCCGAACACGCGGGTGAGGTCGCGCTGGTGACGGTGATGTGGGCGAACAACGAGATCGGTGCGATCCAGCCCGTTCGCGAACTGGCGGATGCCGCGCAGTCGGCGGGTGTGCCCATGCACAGTGACGCGGTGCAGGCCGCCGCCCAGTTGCCGATCGATTTCGCGGCGAGCGGGCTGGCGGCGGCGAGTTTCGCCGGCCACAAGCTGGGCGGTCCGCACGGAATCGGTGTGCTGCTGCTCGGCCGGCAGGTGGGCTGCGTTCCGCTGCTGCACGGCGGTGGGCACGAACGCGACCTGCGGTCGGGCACTTCGGATGTGGCGGCCGCCGCCGGACTGGCCGCGGCGCTGCGCGAGACCGTCGGCGAGATGGCGTCGCGGACCGCCGAACTGACGGTGCTGCGCGAGGAGCTGATCGCGGGTGTGCGCCGTGAGGTGCCGGAGGCGGTCCTCAACGGCCCGCACGACGAACGGCGGCTGCCGGGCAACGTCCATTTCACCTTCCCCGGATGTGAAGGCGATTCGCTGCTGATGCTGCTCGACGCCGCCGGGATCGAGTGTTCGACCGGTTCGGCGTGTACCGCGGGAGTGGCGTCGCCGAGCCATGTGCTGATCGCCATGGGTGTCGGGGCCCGGGAGGCGCGGGGTTCGCTGCGCTTCTCCCTCGGGCACACCTCGCGGCGATCCGATATCGATGCTGTGCTGGATGTATTGCCACAGGTGGTGGCGCGAGCCAGGGCCGCGGGCCTGGCCGGTGCGAGAGGAGGAGCGTAGACATGCGCGTACTCGCCGCGATGAGTGGCGGAGTGGATTCGGCGGTGGCGGCGGCCCGGGCCGTCGACGCCGGGCACGAGGTGGTCGGGGTGCATCTGGCGCTCTCGTCGGCCCCGGGGACCCTGCGCACCGGATCGCGCGGATGCTGCTCCAAGGAGGACGCCGGTGACGCCCGCCGTGCCGCGGATGTCCTCGGTATCCCGTTCTACGTCTGGGATTTCGCCGACCGGTTCAAAGAAGACGTGATCGACGATTTCGTCGCGGCCTATGCCGCCGGCGAGACCCCGAACCCGTGCCTGCGTTGCAACGAGAAGATCAAGTTCTCGGCCCTGGCCGATCGCGCGGTGGCGCTCGGCTTCGACGCCGTGGTCACCGGCCACTACGCCCGGCTCGCCGACGGCGTACTGCGCCGCGCGGTGGACGCCGACAAGGACCAGTCCTATGTGCTGGCGGTGCTGACGGCCGACCAGCTGTCGCGGGCCATGTTCCCGGTGGGCGACACCCCCAAGCCGCGGATCCGGGAAGAGGCCGCCGAACGCGGTCTCGCGGTGGCGAACAAACCCGACAGCCACGACATCTGCTTCATCCCCTCGGGCGACACCCAGGCCTTCCTGGGCGCGAAGATCGGCATCCGGCCGGGTGCCATCGTCGATGCGCAGGGAACCGAACTCGGCCGCCACGACGGTGTGCACGGTTTCACCATCGGCCAGCGCAAGGGACTGGGCCTGCCCGGCCCGGGGCCCGACGGCAAGCCCCGCTACGTCACCGATATCGATTCCGATTCCGGGACCGTGCACGTGGGGTCGGTCGACGATCTCGAGGTCTGGGAGATCGAGGCCGACCGGGCCGTCTGGACCTCCGGTGCCGCGCCGGAGGGGCCGATCGACTGCGTCGTGCAGGTCCGTGCCCACGGCGGGACGGCACCCGCCACCGCCGAAGCGGTCGGTGCCGGGATGCTGGTCCGGTTGCGGGAGCCGCTGAGCGGAGTGGCGCGCGGTCAGGCCGCGGTGCTGTACGGCCCCGACGATGCCGGTGACGCGGTACTCGGCAGTGGCACCATCTCGGCGACCGCACGTACCGCCGCCGGCGCGCCTCGATGAGCGAGGCCGGTTTCCCGGCCGGCGTGGCGACGGGGGTCGGGTCCTGGCCGGGTACCGATCCACGCGAGGCCGCGGCGGTGACGGTCGGGGAATTGCCCGGCCTGCCACACCTGGTGGAACTGCCGGCCCGCGGGGTCGGCGCCGATACCGTCGGGCGGGCCTCGGCGCTACTGGTCGATATGCGATTCGACACCACACCGCGCGGATACCGGCTGGCCGCCCGGCCCGGTTCGGCCTCCCGGCGGGCCCATGACCTGCTGCGTACCGATCTGGACGCGTTGCAGGAGGCCTGGGAGAACGCCGGGCTGCGCGGTGCGGGCCGCACGGTGAAGGTGCAGGCGGCGGGCCCGCTGACGCTCGCCGCGCAGGTGGAACTCCCGGGCGGGCACCGGGTGCTCACCGACCGGGGCGCGGTGCGAGATCTGGCCGGTTCGCTGGCCGAGGGACTGGCGGCGCATATCGCCGAGATCGGGTCCCGGCTCGAGGCCGGGGTCGTATTGCAGTTGGACGAACCCTCGCTGGGACAGGTGCTCGACGGCTCGCTGCGCGGCGCGAGTGTGCTGAACACGGTCGCCGCCGTACCGGAGCCGGAGGCGCTGTCGCTGCTCGACTCGGTGCTGGAGCAGCAGCGGGTACCGACGCTGGTGCACACCTGCGCGAGCCCGCCGCCGCTGGCCTTCCTCGGCCGCTCGGCGGCGACGGCGCTGGGTTTCGACCTGGCCACGATTTCGGGGACGGCCGCGCTCGACGCGCTGGGGGAGGCACTGGACCGGGACAAGTACCTGGTCCTCGGGCTGGTACCCACGACCCGGCCGACCCCGCCGGTGACCTGGCGCGAGATCGCCGAACCCGGAGTGCGGCTGATCGACCGCCTGGGTTTCCCGCGCGCGGAGCTGGCGCGGCGGGTCCTGGTGAGCCCGGCGTGCGGGCTGGCCGGTGCGCAGCCGGGCTGGGCACGGGAGGCGCTGCGGCTGGCCTCCGATACCGCGGAGGCCTTCGCCCAGGATCCCGAATCGGTCGTCGCGCAATAGCGTTGGGCCGGCGCCTCGCGGCCCCGGGCGGCCGTCGGCTCCTTCCCGGACCACACGTGCTCGCGCGATCCGCGATCCCGCGCCCGGATAGCGGCCCGAACCGGCCGCGACGTGCGGTTCCGGTGCGGCCGCGGTGTCGGTGGGCTGGACTAATCTGCCAGATGTGAGTGAGATCGGAAGCCCCGCCGAGCCCGGTACGGATGCCGCTCCACCCCCCGCCCCGGGGGCGGAGCGCCTGCGCTGGCAGGAACTCGCCGATACGGTCCGCGAACATCAGTTCCGGTATTACGTGCGGGACGCGCCGATCATCTCCGACGGCGAATTCGACACCCTCTTCCAGGAACTGCTGGCGCTCGAGGACCGGTTCCCGGATCTGCGCACCCCCGATTCGCCCACGCAGCTGGTGGGCGGGGGTTTCGCCACCGATTTCACCCCGGTGGACCACCTCGAGCGGATGCTCTCCCTCGACAACGCCTTCTCCGAGGCGGATATGCGGGCGTGGGTGGCGCGTGTCGAGGCCGAGACCGGGCCGGACCTGCACTATCTGTGCGAGGTGAAGATCGACGGTGTAGCGCTGAACCTCGTCTACCGCGACGGAAAACTGGTTCGCGGGGCCACCCGCGGCGACGGGCGCACCGGTGAGGACGTCACCCTCAACGCGCGCACCATCGAGGACATCCCGGGCGAGCTGACGGCCGATCCGCGGTTTCCGATTCCCGCGCTGCTCGAGATCCGTGGCGAGGTGTACCTGCGGCTCGAGGATTTCGAAACCCTGAACGCCGCGATGGTGGCCGAAGGGAAACCGGCCTACGCGAATCCGCGCAACACGGCGGCCGGATCGCTGCGGCAGAAGGATCCCGCGGTCACCGCGCGCCGCAGGCTGCGGATGATCTGCCACGGTCTCGGCCGGACCGAGGGATACACCCCGGCCTCCCAGCACGAGGCGTACCGGGCGCTGGCCGCCTGGGGCCTGCCGGTCTCCGCGCATACGAAACTGGTGACCGGGGTCGACGCGGTACTGGAGCGCATCTCCTACTGGGCCGAGCACCGGCACGATATCGAGCACGAGATCGACGGCCTGGTGGTGAAGGTCGACGAACTGTCGCTGCAACGCCGGCTCGGCTCGACCTCCCGCGCGCCGCGCTGGGCCATCGCCTACAAGTACCCGCCCGAGGAGGCCACCACGAAACTGCGCGATATCGCGGTGAACGTCGGGCGGACCGGGCGCGTCACGCCGTTCGCGGTGATGGAACCGGTGGTGATCGCGGGGTCCACGGTCTCGATGGCGACCCTGCACAATGCCGCCGAGGTGGTGCGCAAGGGCGTTCTGATCGGCGATACCGTCACCATCCGCAAAGCCGGCGATGTGATCCCGGAGGTGCTGGGGCCGGTGGCCGACGCCCGCACCGGTGAAGAACGCGCCTTCGAGATGCCCACGCACTGCCCGGAATGCGGTACCGAACTGGCCTACGAGAAGGTGGGCGACGCCGATATTCGCTGCCCCAATCAGCGCAGTTGTCCCGCGCAGTTGCGGGAGCGGGTGTTCCATGTGGCCGGGCGCGGCGCCTTCGATATCGAGGCGCTCGGCTACGAGGCGGCGATCGCGCTGCTGAACGCCGGTGCGATCGGCGACGAAGGCGACCTCTTCGACCTCGACGCGGACCGGTTGCAGCGGGTCGGACTGTTCGTCAACAAGAACGGCAGCCTCTCGGCGAACGGGCGGCGGTTGCTCGACAATCTGGCCGCCGCCAAGGATCTGCCGCTGTGGCGGGTGCTGGTGGGGCTGTCGATCCGGCATGTCGGGCCGACCGCGGCCCGGGCGCTGGCGGGCGAGTTCGGCAGTATGGAACGGATCGAGCAGGCCTCGCTGGAGGATTTGGCGAACGCCGAAGGAGTCGGGCCCACCATCGCCACCGCGGTCGCGGAATGGTTCGCGGTCGACTGGCACCGCGCGATCGTGGACAAATGGCGGGCCGCCGGAGTGCGGATGGCCGACGAACGCGACGAATCGATTCCCCGCACCCTCGAGGGCCTGTCCATCGTGGTCACCGGATCGCTGCAGGGGTTCTCCCGCGACGGCGCGAAGGAGGCGATCCTGCTGCGCGGAGGTAAGGCGGCCGGTTCGGTATCGAAGAAGACGGCGTTCGTGGTGATCGGCGACTCGCCGGGCACCAAGGCAGCCAAGGCCGAGGAACTCGGGGTGCCGATCCTGGACGAGGACGGTTTCCGGTTGCTGCTGGAGTCGGGTCCGGACGCGGTCCGCCCGCGGGAAGAGTCCGCCGGGCAGGACGATGCCGCTACCGAGGCCGAGCCCACCGACGCGGAATAGCACGCGCAGGCCCCGGATCCGCTCCGCACGCGGCGTCGGCCGCTCCGTCCCGGCACGGTGGTGCCCGCGGCAGCGGAGTCGGCGAAGCCGGCCGGTGGAAGATCCGAGCCGTCGTCCGGACCGCGGCGGTCTGCGCGAAGCAATCTCCGACACGGGTTGCTCCCCGTACCGCGGCGGCGGGACGGCACACGGCAGGATGGCGGGATGCTGCGCAGTTTTCGGGTGTCCAACCACAAATCACTGGCCGACCTACAGGAACTGCGGCTGACCCGTGGCGCCACCGCTCCGGTGGCGATCCCGGTGACCGCGGTGCACGGCGGGCCCGCGGCCGGTAAATCGAACCTGGTCGACGCGCTGGGACATATGCGCGACGCGGTCCTGGAATCGGTGACCGGCTGGGACCCGTACGCCGGGCCGGTGCGCACCCCGCATCTGGAACACACCGGACGGGCCTCGGAGTTCGAGGCGGTGTTCGTCGCCGAGGGCATCCCGTACACCTACGGATTCCGCACCGACGCCGCCGATGTGGCGGCCGAATGGCTGTACAGCCATCCGCGCAATCGCCGCCGGATCGTCTTCGAACGCGAGGGCGAGGTGGTCCGGGTCGGGCCGATGTTCGAACCGGCGCGTTTCGGGATCACCGCCCTGGTCCCCCTGGTGCGGCCCAACGCCCTGCTGCTGAGCCTGGCCGGCCAGATGTACGCCGAGGCGCTGGTGCCGGCCTACCGGTGGTTCGAGACGATGCTCGAGGTGGTGCGTGGCGAGGCGGATATCGATACCGTCGAACGGCGGGTGGGTTCGCATCTGTCCCGGTCCGCCGAGAACGCGGCCCGGTTGCTGACGCTGTTGCAGTCGGCCGATCTCGGGATCACCGATCTGCTCATCGCCCAGAACGACCCCGGCTACGCCGACTACCTGCGTGACCTCGACGCCGATATCGCCGCGCTGACCGAGCAGCTCGACCACGCCGCCGCCTCGCCCGGCTACGCGGCGCAACTGGAGGAGGACAGCGGCCTGACCGGTGTGCAGCTCGCGCGCGAGCTGACGAATATGCGCAATGCGCGCGACGCGCTGTACACCCGGATGGTCGCGCGCCGCGGTGTCGGACTGCGGCTGGTGCACAGCGGGGTGGAACCGGTGTTCACCCTCGCCGAGGAATCGTCGGCCACCGTGGCGCTGCTGCGGTTGCTGCCGGTGCTGCTGGACACCCTCGATACCGGAAAGGTGCTGGTGGTCGACGATCTCGGTGCCCGGCTCACGATCGAGGAGGCCGACCGGCTCGTGCAACTTTTCCAGAATCCCGAAACCAACACCCGGGGCGCGCAACTCGTGTACACCACCGGCGACCGCGCACTGGTCGACCGTGGTAACGGCCGGTCGGCGCGGACCCGGACCGGGGTGTGGACCGTACATCGTTCCGGCGCGGGTGCCAGCACCCTGGCCGCAACATGAAACCGGCCGCCCGATCGGGCGGCCGGTTCCGGATCATTTACTCGGTTCGGGGAGTGTGCATCCCATTCGCGGATTGAGTCCGAGGTAGTTCAGTGGTCCGGCGACGACGGTTACGGACAGCGTCGCGAGATGTGAGCACTCCTCCGGTGGATCGTTGAAGTAACCCCGCTGCCACGCGGCGATGATGCCCGCCACGAACCAGATGAGGATGACGAGGCTCGCTACACGGCTTCCCATTGCACCTGCTCTTTTCTAGATTCCGGCATGTCGATCGGTTCCTTCCACGACCGGTAGGCAAGGTATACCCCGTCGTTTCACATTGATTCGCGCGCGGACGGGAGTCACAGAAGTGCGGGTCGGCGGGGGTTTCGGCCGATCTTTCTCCGCCGCACGGTCGTTCGGGCAGATTTTTCACCGGTTCGTCGCGGATCCGGAGGTCGGCGGGCGTTCCGTCCGAGCGGCACCGGCGGATGCGGCGGCGGGCTCCGGGGCGTCGGCGGCGGGGCCCGCGCCGCCGGGGCCTAGCATGGTGGGGTGTTCGAACTGGCGATGCTGGCGATCATGGTGGCCGCACTGGCGGGAATGCTCGTACTGGTGTTCCGCGGGCGGCGCGGCGGGCGGCTGCCCGCCGACGCCGAGCTCGGATCGCTGTATCTGACGGGAGTGAGCCCGCGACCCGAGGCGATGGGCGAACAGTTCGTCACCGTCACCGGTAACCTCACCGGCCCCACCGAGCCCGGGACCGTGGTCTACGGGCGCATGGTGTGGGACGCCGCGTACTGGCCGGCCATCGGCGATACTCTCACCGTCGCCTATCCGCCCGGTAAACCGGACCGGTGGCGGATCGTCGAACCGGGCGGCGCGGGGTAGCGGGCCGGTTCGGTCAGCCCAGGACCGTGGCGACGATTCCGGCCAGGTAACCCAGCCGCGCGATCTCGGACGGCCGGAAGTCGGGCCCGCCCGGACGGCCGAGCAGCAGGGCCTTGGTGGACGGTCCCAGCGGAGCGGCGGCCAGTTTGGTATCCATATCGCGCCAGATCTCGGGCACCCAGTCGGCGTCGCCGTCGAGGGCCAGCGGCTTCTGCAGCGGCATCCACGGCACCGACCCGGCCTGGGTCTGCGGCGCGCTCTGGCTGCCCACCACGCGATAGGCGCCGTGCTCGCCGATATCCAGGACGGTGCTCCAGCCGACGCGCAGCACCCGGGGTACTCCGTCGACCAGCACCTGCAGCCTGTCGTCGCGGGCGTTGGCCACATTGTCGATGAGCTCGAGCTCACGATGGGTGTCGAGGACCCCGGAATAGGGCCGGATGGAATCGACCCGGACATCGCCGAGTGATTCGGCCGCGGTGATGAGGGTGTCGGGAAGCGCGTTCGGCGCGATCTCGACCACGAGGTCGTCCACCGCGTACCCCGCACCGCGCTCGACCACGTCCAGCGAGAGGATATCGGCACCGACGGTGCCGAGTGCGACGGCTAGCGAGCCGAGGCTTCCCGGACGATCCGGAAGTTGCACGCGGAGCAGATAAGACACGTGCGTTTCCCTTTCCTTCAGCGACCGAGGCTATCAACGGATACCCGGTCTGCTCATGCTTACACCCATTTCGAGGGGTTATCGAGTCGAATTGTGCGTGCTACCCGGGGTTCACAGGTACTCGATCGGTGTGAAATATGCAAATTTCGAATAAATCCGGCCGGACCGGACGAACGCCCCTGGTTTCCGGCCGGTGCGGCGCCGCGCGCCGTGCCCGTGCCCGGCCTGCCCACCGGTCCGCCGTGGCCGCACCATTAGGCTGATCGGTGCTCGTGATCGATCGCCGTAACAATCGAAACTATCGCCGAAAGGGGTTCGCGGTGACCGCCATCTCCCGCGACGAGGTCGCACACCTCGCCCGGCTGTCCAGGCTCGCGCTGTCGGAGGCCGAACTGGATCAGTTCGCCGGGCAGCTGGATTCGATCCTCAGCCATGTGCAGACCATCTCCGAGGTCGCCGCCGCCGACGTTCCGGCCACCTCGTCGCCGGATCCGGTGACCAATGTGACCCGCGCCGACGAGGTCCGGCCGGGCCTCACCCCGCGCCAGGCCCTCGCGGGCGCGCCCGCCGCCGAAGATCAGCGGTTCCTGGTTCCGCAGATCCTGGGGGAGGGCGAATGAGCGACACCGATCTGACGCAACTGGCCGCGGCCGATCTCGCGGGCCGGATCCACGGCCGGGAGGTGTCCTCGGTGGAGGTCACCCGCGCGCATCTGGACCGCATCGCCGAGGTCGACGGCGAATACCACGCCTTCCTGCATGTGGCGGGTGAGCAGGCGCTGGCCGCCGCCGCCGAGGTGGACGCCGCGCTGGACGCCGGACAGGCCCCGGCCTCGCCGCTGGCCGGGGTGCCGCTGGCGCTCAAGGACGTGTTCACCACGACCGATATGCCGACCACCTGCGCGTCGAAGATTCTCGAGGGCTGGGTGGCGCCCTACGACGCGACGCTGACGCAGCGGTTGCGCGCGGCCGGTATCCCGATCCTCGGCAAAACCAATATGGACGAGTTCGCGATGGGCTCCTCCACCGAGAACTCCGCCTACGGGCCGACCCGGAATCCGTGGGATACCGAGCGCATCCCCGGCGGTTCCGGCGGGGGCTCGGCGGCGGCGCTGGCGTCCTATCAGGCGCCGCTGGCCATCGGTACCGATACCGGCGGGTCCATCCGGCAGCCCGCGGCGGTGACCGCGACCGTCGGCACCAAGCCCACCTACGGCACCGTCTCCCGGTACGGCCTGGTGGCGTGCGCCTCCTCGCTGGACCAGGGTGGCCCGTGTGGCCGGACGGTCCTGGACACCGCGCTGCTGCACGAGGTGATCGCCGGGCACGATCCGCGTGATTCCACCTCCCGTGATGTGCCGGTACCGCCCGTGGTCGAAGCCGCGCGGCGTGGCGCCGGCGGGGATCTGCGCGGGGTGAAGGTCGGCGTGGTCAAGGAGCTGCATTCCGACAGTTACCAGGGCGGTGTGCTGGCCTCCTTCGACGCGGCGGTCGGGGTGCTGAAGGATCTGGGCGCCGATGTGGTCGAGGTGTCCTGTCCGCATTTCGAATACGCCCTGGCCTCCTACTACCTCATCCTGCCCAGCGAGGTCTCGTCCAACCTGGCCCGCTTCGACGCCATGCGGTACGGGCTGCGGGTCGGTGACGACGGCAACCACAGCGCCGAGCAGGTCATGGCCGCCACCCGCGCCGCGGGCTTCGGTCCCGAGGTCAAACGGCGCATCATGATCGGTACCTACGCGCTCTCGGCCGGGTACTACGACGCCTACTACGGGCAGGCGCTGAAGGTGCGCACGCTGATCGCGCGCGATTTCGACAAGGCCTACGAGCAGGTCGACGTGCTGGTCTCGCCGACCAGCCCGTTCACGCCGTGGAAGCTCGGCGAGAAGGTCGACGATCCGCTGGCGATGTACCTGTCGGATCTGTGCACCCTGCCGACCAACCTGGCCGGGCATCCGGCGATGTCGGTGCCGTCCGGGCTGAGCGCCGACGACGGTATGCCGGTGGGCCTGCAGATCATGGCGCCCGCCCTCGCCGACGACCGGCTGTACCGGGTGGGCGCGGCCTATGAGGCGGCGCGGGGCGCCATCGCCTGAGCGGGCCGGCGCCGGGAGGTCCCGGTACGGTGATCGCGAATAGCGCGGGAAGCGGTGATCCGAGGACCGGATCACCGCTTCTTGCTGTGCGCCGCCCCGCGGGGGGTCCACCGCTTTCCGGGCAGGAGGCACACGCCGCGTCGGCGGCCGGGTACGAAGTGCCTGTGGGCGATGCGGAACCCGCTGGTCAGCGGGAGTGCAGGCGTTCGGCCTCGCGCTGGACGCCGGTGGTCATCCCCGGGAACCCGCGGCGGAAGCCACGGCCGAACAGGAGCCCGACCAGCGGCGCGAGCCAGCCGTCGAGTTCGAAATGGGATTCGTAGCGGGTGCGGCCGCCCTCGAGCGGTACCACCGTATGGGTGCGGTGGCTGCGCAGGGCGCCCAGTGGCAGCGGTTTCATGGAGTAGCCGAACTCGCGGCCCGGGGTGACGCTGCGGATCCATTCGCGCATCGGCAGCGGGCGCGGCAGCAACTGCCGGACCGACATGTCGATCGGCGCGCCCACCGTCAGTTCCGCGCGGCAGCGGCCGATGAACGGATTCCATTCGCCGTAGCGCTCGAAGTCGGTGAGCACCGACCACACCACGTCCGGGGGAGCGTCCACCTCGACCACATCGTCAACTACCAGCACAGGGTCAAAACTAGAACGTGTTACAGGGTGGGTCAACCCGCGGGTGATTCGGCCCCGCGGCCGGGCACCGCGGCCGCGGGCAGCTTCGGCAACCGCGGGAGCGGAACGGGGTCCAGATGGGGCAGCGGAACCGAGATCTCGACCGCCGTGACGGGCAGGCGCACCAGGCTGCGCAGCGGCCGGAAACCGGGCCGGGGGGTGAGCAGATCGCCGGGGCGCGCCGCCGGCCCCAGCCGCGCGGATATACCCGGCGCCGCGAGGGCGGGGCGGCGAACCCGGCGGTGCAGCCGTCGCACACCGGCGAAGAGCAGCGCCACGGCCGCCAGACCCAGTGCCGCGGCCCGCAGCAGCCACGGCTGGGTCGGATGTTCGGTCGCGGCGTGGGTGGCCGCCTGCGTGAAGGTCTCCACCACCGGGACCCCGTACTGCTGGCGGCGCGAGTTCAGCTCCACCGCCTTGGACGCGATCTCCGCGAGCGTTTCGCACCGGGTGCGGACCATCGGCTCGGAATGCGCGTCGCAGGCCTGATGCAGCCGCACACCCAGGGCCTGGTCCATCGCGTGCCGGGCCCAGGGGCCCAGCGGCGCGCCGGTGGAGTCGGCGTAGCGCAGCAGGTCGTAGCCCAGATCGTGGGCCATACACGCGGTATCGAACTCCGGAGGCAGTTCGACCGGTGAGGAGCACTGGCCGTCCGGGGCCACCAAGACCCCCTGCCGCAGGATCGGCTCGTAACCCGAGTAGGACGCGAAATCGCGCGGTATCTCGGCTCCCGCGGCCGCGCCGGCCGCGCCCGAGGTCAGATCCACCACCGCGAGCCCGGCCGGGCCGCTGATCGAGGCGTCGATACCGACGGCCTCCGAGGCGGGCGCGGGCACCACCGGAATCACCAGACCGAACAGGGCGGCGATCAGCAATGCCGGTCGCGACAGCCGCCGTATCCGGCGCCGCCCGCGGCGCGGGTGGTGGTAACTCGGTGAAGCCATGGTGGGACACCTTAAGCGCAGTGCCGCGCGTGGCGTGCACGGCAGGTCCCGGCGTGAAGGGTGGGAGAGATCGCGCGACCGGCCCGCATCCTTTCGGCAAACGGTGCCGGTCGCGGGCCGGAACCGGTCAGTGCGCCGGGTCGCAGCCGGGTATCGCCGTGCCCTGATCGGTGCCGTAGCGGTGGCCGTGTCCCGGCGGCGCGCCGAGGGCACCGAGGAGGTCGGCGGTGGTCTGCACGAAGCTCACGACGGGCAGCCAGGGCGGGGTCGGAGCATCCCGACGGGCCCCGGTGAGGTTCGGCGGGCGCCAGAGCAGGCCGGGTGACCAGTGGACCACCGGGTCGGAGGAGTTGGCCAGGACAGCGGTCCGCGCGCCGGGCGCGGGCCCGCCGCCGCCCGGTGGGCCCGCCCACAGTGCCGCGCACGCCCGGCGATTCTGTTCGGCGGCCCCGGCGAATACCGTGCTACCTCCGAAGGCGCCGAGGCTCTGCCCGTAGAGGTAGAGACGGGGCGGGTCGGGCAGCGTCGCGCTGTAGGCCTCGACGGCCGCGAACAGCGTCCGCGCGGAGACGGCGGCGGCGTCGCGTCCCAGGAGGAAGGTGGCCCAGCTCGGCAGCCGGGAGTACTGCTGCGCTACGACGGCGACATCCGTACCGAACCGGGTCCCGAAGCCCTGCAGGGCCCGGGCGTCCACCCAGCCCGATCCGGTCGGGACGGCGATCACGAGATGTGATCGGTCGAATCCGCCGGCGCGAGCGAGTTCGCGGACGGCGAGCGCGGCGCGGGCGGCCGGATCCGGGGCCGAATCCAATCCCACGTACACCTGGACCGCACCCGCGGGCCCGGAGGTGACGAAGCGCTGACCTTCCCGTCCCAGCGACGCCCAGCTCACCAGTGATCCGGCACTGCCCGAACGGGTCGACGCCGTGGGCCGCACCAGGCCGGATTCGCCCGGACCGGCCACGGCGGGCGCCCCGAGCAGGGTCGCGGGCAGGACCGCCACCACGGCCGCGATGAGAACCCGCGACCAGCCCACGCGGTGCAGCAGCCGGCGGGTCCCGGTGACCGCGGTCGCCGGGCCCGCGGTGAGCAGGAGCGCCACGGCCGCCCAGGTGGGCCAGTACCACGGTGGTACCGATACCGCGCCCATGGCGGCGCGCAGCGAGTTCTGCCATTCGTTCGCGTAGGCGAGCGCCGCGACCACCGCGATCGCGGTGAGGATCGTGACGACCGGCCGCGACGGCGCCGGCCGGAACCGGTGCCGCGGGAGCCGGCGCGTCGCGAATCGCAGCCCCCGGGCGAATACGAGCGCGACGGTGACCAGCAGGGCCGTGAGCACGGCCTGCACCAGGGCGGGTCGGGGAAGCAGACCCGGGGCGAGGGAGACCACGGTGCCCGCGCCGACCGCCAGGGTCATCCCGACCGGTGGCCATTCGCTCGGCGGCCGGATCCGGTTCGCGAGGTTCGCGGTGCGGGCGCGCCGGTGGCCGGCGGCGTGGTCGATGGTGAGCACACTCATCGGACTCCGCCTCCGGTCGCCGGAACGCGCGGCGTGGAAGCCGCGCCCGCGGGTGGCGGGGTCCCGGCCGGTGCCTTCGCCGCTACGCCCGACGGCGAGGCCGGCGATATCGGGTACCGCGCGATCACCGTCCGCTCGATGGGGCGCCGTGTGCGGCGCCGCGGCCCGGATGCCGTGGTCCGGCCCGTGAGCAGCGCGGCGACCAGTGCCGCCGCCAGCAGCCCGGCCATCCGCGGTGCCTCTTCGCCGCCGATGACCGGGAACCGCTCCACCACCGGGACCCCGTAGCTCTGCCGTAACGAATTGAGTCCCACAGCCGCCGTCGCGACCTCGGCCATCCCCGCGCACCGCATACGCGCCATCACCTCCACGCGGTGGGCGCATGCCGCGCGCATCCGGTCGGCCAGGGCGCGATCGACTTCGCGGCGGGCCCACGGCCCCAGCGGCGCCCCGGTCCGGTCGGCGTAGCGCAGCAGGTCGTATCCGAGATCGTGGGCCTTACAGGCGGTCTCGAATTCCACCGGCAGCGGCACCGGGGACGAGCACGACCCGTGCGGGGCGACCAGCAGCCCGTCGGCCACCTCCGGCCGATAGCCGGCGACGGCGGGGAAATCCGCGGGTATCGACGCCGCCGGCTCCGGTGAGGTCAGCGCACGCACGGCCGTCGCGGCGGGAGACGCGGCGACGGCCGGCGCGGCGGTGGCCGCGGGCACCGGCGCCAGTGCGACCGCCGCGGCGATCCCGGCACCGGCGAGCCCGGCGTAGCGCAGCAGCCGGGGAGGGGATACGCGGTGCCGTGCGGCGTTGTTCGAGACAGGCATGGTCGAGGACGTTATGAACGCCCGGCGGTCACCGGCGTCCCGCTCGGGAGGGGTTCACGACGCGGTCCCGCAGGCGAGAGCGGTCGCGCGCTCCCTCCGGTGTACGGGCGGCAATTCACCCCACGGTATGAGGCGCGGCGGGCCCGCGGTTCCTAGTGTCGGGGGAATGAACGAGACGAGCGTCGTGAAACCGGCCCCGGGCCGCCGCGGTATGTGGGGTGCCCTCACCCGGGTCGGATGGCGCGCCTGGCTCGACGCCGCCGCCGTGTTCACCACCGTCGTCCTGTACTCGGTGGCCTGGCCCACCCTGTTCCTGACCCACGACGTGCCCCCGGCGCTGGCACCGCTGATCTCGGCCTTCGCGGCCCTGCCGGTGCTGCTGCTGCGCCGTAACCCGCTGCTGGGCTGGGCGGTCTCCGCCGGGTCGGCGCTGCTCATCGCGCTGGCCGTCCCCAACCTCACGGGTGAGGCGATGCCGTTCCAGGTGGTCCACATCGTGGCCCTGTACTTCCTGGTGTTCGCGGTGGCCACCCAGTCGACGATCCAGCTGACCGCGGTGGTGTGGGGCGCGACCGCACTGCTGCTGGGGGCGGGGATGTCGGCGGAGGGCCTGGGCGCGGATCCGTGGGCCTGGCCGGTATCGCTGGGTGCCGTGGTGTTCATCGCCCTGCTGGTGCGGTCGCTGGTGCGGTCGCGGTCCGAGCTCAACCGGCAGACCGAACTCAGCGATCTGGAACGGGCGCGGCGCACGATCCTGGAGGAGAAGGCCCGGATCGCCCGTGATCTGCACGATGTGGTGGCGCACCATATGTCGCTGGTGGTGGTGCAGGCGCAGACCGCGCCCTACCGGGTCGAGGGGGTGAACGACGCGGCGCGCGCGGAGTTCGAATCCATCGGCGCCACCGCGCGCGAGGCGCTCAACGAGATCCGGAGTCTGCTCGGAGTGCTGCGCAGCGACGGGCAACTGGCCGAGAACGTCCCCCAGCCCACCGCGCAGGATCTGGAAGCGCTGTTCCTCGGCGCCACCCGGGCCGGGGTGGACCTCACCTGGTCGGTGGAGGGCACGCTCGCCGCGATACCGGACACGGTGGGCTCGGCGCTGTACCGGATCGTGCAGGAATCGCTGGCCAACGCGGGCCGGCACGCGCCCGGCGCCCCGGTCCGGGTGACCCTCGACTGCGTGGGCGCGGTCGGTCTCACAGTGGTGAACGGCCCGGCGCCCGGGCCGGTCACGGTGGGGCCGAGCGGGCACGGTATCCCGGGCATGCAGGCCCGGGCGGTGGCGGTCGGCGGGCAGTTGAGCGCGGAGGCCACAGCGGACGGCGGCTTCCGGGTCACCGCCCGGATCCCGCTTCCCGGCGGTGTGGATATCGCCACCGCGGTACTGCCCCGCACCGGGACAGTGGTCTGAGCGCGCTCTCCGGTGCGGGGATGCCGGTACCTGCCCCGCCCCGGGAATCGGCGGCGCGCACCGGACCGGTTCGGGAATTAAGCTGAGCCCGTGGCAATAACCGTGTTGATCGCCGACGACCAGGCCATGGTGCGGCAGGGTTTCGGGGCGTTGCTCGCGGCGCAGCCGGATATCAGCGTCGTCGGCGACGCCCCCGACGGGAAAGTGGCGGTCACCGAGACGGCACGGTTGCGGCCCGATGTGGTGCTGATGGATGTCCGGATGCCGGAGATGAACGGGCTCGACGCGGCCCGTTCCATTCTCGCCTCCGGGTTCGATCCGCCGGTGCGGGTGCTGATGCTCACCACCTTCGATATCGACGACTACGTCTACGAGGCGCTGGGTCTGGGAGCCAGCGGTTTCCTGCTCAAGGACGCACCCGCCGAGGAACTCGTGCGGGCGGTGCGGGTGGTGGCCGCGGGGGAGGCGCTGCTGGCACCGACCGTCACCCGCCGGCTGATCGCCGAGGTGACCACCCGCCGGGCGGCGCGGCGCACCCCCTCGCCGGCGCTCGGCGCGCTGACCCCGCGCGAACGCGAGATCCTGGAACTGGTGGCGCGCGGGATGTCGAACACCGAAATCGCGGAGGCCCTGTTCATCGCCGAGCAGACGGTGAAAACGCATGTGTCGAAAGTGTTCACGAAACTCGATCTGCGCGACCGCGCGCAGGCGGTGGTGCTGGCCTACGAATCGGGTCTGGTCACTCCGGGCTGACCGGAATGTCGGGATTCTCATGGACTGCCCCGATTCCTGTCGTCGGAGCGTTACCGGCGCGCCCGCCCCGGTAGGCTCACGAGTCTGTCGGTCACCCGAAGGGGGTCGTGTTGCTCAACAGCGGTGACGTGTTCGCCGGGTTCACCGTCGAGCGGCTGCTCGGAGAAGGGGGAATGGGTGCGGTCTATCTTGCCCGGCATCCGCGGCTCGGGAAACAGACCGCGCTGAAACTGCTCAAACCGGAACTCTTCGCCGACGCCGCGATCCGCACCCGGTTCGAACGGGAGGCCGATCTGGCCGCCCAGCTCGATCATCCGGGCATCGTGACGGTCTACGACCGGGGGGCCGAGGGCGAGCACCTGTGGATGTGTATGCAGTACATCGACGGCGCCGACGCCGGCACCGTCAATCCGCTCACCCTGCCGCCGGAGAAGGCGGTGCAGATCATCGACGGGGTCGCCGACGCGCTCGACTACGCCCACGGGATGGGCGTACTGCACCGCGATGTGAAACCCTCCAACATCCTGCTCGCTCGCGCCAATACCGGTCAGGGCGAACGGGTTTTCCTCACCGATTTCGGGCTGGCGCGATTACGGGCGGAAACGGTCCGGCTCACGCAGACCGGTATGTTCACCGCGACCCTGGCCTTCGCCTCGCCCGAACAGATGACCGGCGGCGAGATGGACGGCCGCTCGGATCAGTATTCACTGGCCTGTGCCCTGTATTGGCTGCTCACCGGAATGGCGCCCTTCGACTCGCCCAATCCCGCCGATATCATCCACGGCAATCTGCAACTGGCGCCGCCGCCGCTGGCGGTCAAACGCCGCGGGTTGCCGCCGGGACTGGACGCCGTGCTGGCCAAGGCCATGGCCAAACATCCCGGCCATCGGTACCGCACCTGTGTGGAATTCGCGACCGCGGCCGGACAGGCGCTCACGGCCCCCGCCGTCACCCAGGCCTATTCGCCCGACCTCACCGGCCCGGCGCCGGGTTTCCCCGCCGCACCACCCGCCGGTTATCCGGGTGCCGACAGCCGATATCCCGCCGCACCGGTTCCGCCGGGGACTCCGCCGCAACCGGGCGGTGACCGGTCCGGGCATCCGGTGCCCCACGCCGCGGAACAGACCGGCGGCACGAGCGTGGTGCCGGGAGGTCCGGGTGGCATACCCGGGCCTGCGGTTCCCGGGGCGGCGCAGCCGGTGGCGGGCTCCCCGGTCCCGGCTCCCGGCGCGGCGGCCGCGCACCCGGGTACCGCGCCCGCCGCTCCGGTGGGCGGGCCCGGTGAGGTCGAACGCACCGGCGCGCAGCCGGTGATCGCGGTGGCGCCGCCGGTCACGCCGGGCGCGAACCGCGCCCCGGGTGTGGAGCAGACCGGCGGCAGGACCGTGCCCCCGCCGGGGCAGTATCCCGGCTACCGGCCCGGACACCGACCCGCGCGTGGCAACGGCCGGGCGGCGCTGATCGCCGTGGCGGTCCTGATTCCGCTGATCATCGTGGCCCTCATCGTGGCGGCACTGCTGGTGGTGGTGAGCGGTGAGGATTCCGACGGCGCCGCGGTCGCGCCCGCGCCCGCCACGCTGGAGCGCGGCCCCACCGGCACCAGCGGTCCCGGCAGTACCGGTGAGGACCGCTCACCCGGCACCGCGCCCGGCGACCGCACCCGGCGGCTGTTCCCGGTCCTGCTTCCGCAGGGGATGGGTTTCGAAGGTATCGGCTACCAGGATTCGGTGTGCGGGCAGTACGAGCCCGATGAGCCGATACCGCTGCTCGACGATGTGGCGATCTTCCGCGAGATGCTGGAATCGCGGCCCTGGGAGGCGGTCTGGGACTGCCGTCAGCCCACGCTGACCCCGACCCGGATGGACTACACCGTCATCACCTACCCGGACGCCGAATCCGCGCGCGAGGTGGTCGATTCGCTGCCGGCCGGTGACGCGGTATCCGGCGGTAAACAGGGCGAACCGTTCACCGCGCATTTCTGGGACGAGCCCGGCGACCGCGGCCGATCCACCACGAATATGGTGGTCGAGTTCGGGACGGGGGTGGATTCGCCGCGCGGCAATTCGATCCTCTTCGTGCGCTACTGGGGTTCGGCCGCGCGTCAGGACGTCGAACAGTGGTGGTCGCGGGCGCCGCTGTGAGCGCGCCGGCGGTTACCCGCCGACCGCGCCGGCGCGGGTCCGTTCGTCCGAGCCGATGCGGCCGTCACCGAGGGTGACCACGCGGTCGCAGTGGTCGACGGCGCCCCGGTCGTGGGTCACCATCACCACCGAATTCCCCGAAGCCGCCACCGCCGCCAGCAGTTCCAGGATGGCGGCGCCGGTTTTGGAGTCGAGATTCCCGGTGGGTTCGTCGGCGAGGACGAGCGGCGGGTCCATGATCAACGCCCGCGCCACCGCGACCCGCTGCATCTGCCCGCCGGACAGCTCGGCGGGCCGGTGCTCGGCGCGGGCGCCGAGACCGACCTGTGCGAGAAGTTCCAGCGCCCGCGGTTTGGCCTTCCGTAAACCGGTGCCGTCCAGCAGTTTCGGCACCGCGACGTTCTCCCAGGCCGACAGGGTCGGCAGTAGATTGAAGAACTGGAACACGAATCCCACCCGGTGCCGCCGGAATTCCGACTGCCGTTCCTCGCTCAGATCGCCGATCTCGGTGCCCTGGAACCGGATCGAGCCCGAATCCGGGCGGTCGAGGGCACCGAGCATATGCAGCAGGGTGCTCTTGCCCGAACCGGACGGCCCGATCACCGAGGTGAACTCCCCGGCCTCCAGGCGCAGATCGATCCCGTCGAGGGCGCGGACCGGCTCCTCGCCGACGCGATACTCCTTCACGACCTGGCTCAGTTCCAGCATGGCCGGTTGCGTCATCGCCACCCCGTCTTCCACGGTTGTCCGTTCGCCCGCGGCGAGGGTCTCACCCGACCGGAACGGGTGACACCGTGCGCGCGTCGAGAACCGCGCGCAGCACAGGCTGCTCCGACGCCAGCTCGAGATAGGCCTCCCGTAGCGTCCGCCCGTGGGCCGCCCCGGCCTCCAGTTTGGCGTCGAGATGAATCTTCCACCGATACCGCAGCGCCGCAAGTACTCCCTGCGGCCCGCCGAACAACCGTTCGAGGTGCGGGATGGCGTCGAAGAGGTCCTCGCGGCCGGGGTCGGCGGCGGCCCGGTCCAGGACGGTGTGCAGGATCTCGGTGCGTAGATGCTGATCTTCCCAGGACATGGCTCGGGTCCTTTCGGTAGGGACCTTCCTCGCCCACCGGCGCGGTGCGGCGATCTCGGGTTCCACGCTACGAACCCGGGCCCGGGAAATCGTCGTACCGGGGACGTGAATCGGTCTCCTACCGTGGGCGGAGCGCGGACCCCGCCGCGGGATGATGCCGCCGCATGGCGCGGTGATTACCCTGGACATGTGCCCGAGACCCACCTCACACCCCGAGCCGGCGCGGGAGAACTGCCCGCCGCGGCGGGCGGGGATGCGTCTGCCGCGGCGGACCGGGAGACGGGCGCGCACCGCCGGAACCCGGTGCGACGCCTGCTGCGGGGGATACGGGACCGCGCGGACGGTGCCGGCGTGCGGGTGGGGCTGTATCCGCTGCGTGATCTGCCCTTCGACTACCCGCCCAAGGTGGTGCTGTTCGCCGATCTCGCCATCCTGGTCGTCGGTGTGGTGGCCTGCCTGCAGCGGCACCAGTACTTCCCGACCGTGCTACCGCTGATCGCACTGGTCCTGCTGTTCATCTCGGTGCCCGGCTATATCTTCTTCGGGATCGTGCCGCGCCCGCTCTCGCTCTGCGTGGCCACGATGGTGGCGGCCGCGTTGTTCTTCGTCCAACCGGTCGACGCGGATTTCGCGCCGTTCGTGCTGATGGTGGCGATCGCGGAGATCGCGGCCATCGCCCCGAAACGGGTGAGTGCGCCGATGGCCCTGCTGGCCGCGGCCGAGCTGGCCGCCTTCGCGGCGCTGAGCGAGGCACTGTGGAACAACGAATCGCTGCGCGTGGGGGTCCCGATGTACGCACTCGGCATCCTGCTCGGCTGGCTGGTCGGGGTGATGCTGCAGTACCAGCGGCTCTTCCTCTACCAGGAGCGGGAGAACCAGAATGTCCGGGCGGAACGGGCCGCGACCGCCGAACGCAACCGGATCGCCCGCGAAGTGCACGACGTCATCGCCCATTCGCTCACCGTGACCCTGCTGCATGTGACCGCGGCCCGGCACGCGCTCACCACCGACCGCGATGTCGACGAGGCGGCCGACGCGCTGGCCGACGCCGAACGGCTCGGCCGCCAGGCCATGGCCGATATCCGGCGCACGGTGGGACTGCTCGGTTCGGGTCCGTCGGCGGCCGGCGCGGAACCCGGCGCGGAGGATATCCCGGCCCTGGTCGACGACTTCGCCAATGCCGGGCTCACGGTCCGGCGGCGGCTCGCCGGCGAGCTGCGCGCGGTATCGCCGGCGGTGGGTTTGGCCCTGTACCGTATATGCCAGGAATCGCTGGCCAACAGCGCCAAGCACGCCCCCGGGGCGGCCGTGGATCTCCTGGTCGAGGTGGGCCGGCGATCGGTCACCGTGGAGGTGCGCAACGCGGTACCCGGTGGTGCTCCCTCGTCCGGATCGGCGCGGCTGCCCGGAAACGGAACCGGCGTGGCCGGTATGCGCCAGCGTGCGGAGGGGCTCGGCGGCCGCATCGCCGCCGGACCCGACCCGGGCGGGTGGCGGGTGCGCGCCGAGTTCCCGCTGGACACACCCGCCGAGCCTCGAGTCGGCGCCACCGAATCCCCGGCCGGGGGCTGCGTGCTGTCGAACCTGGTGAGCGGACCGCGCCCGGCCGGTGAACCGCCGCCGCCGATCTACCGCCCGGCGCCGCGACCGGCGTCGTGAGGGTCCGGCGAGTACGGCCGCGGCCGCGGCACAGCCCGGCGACAGGGGACGAGGAGATGCGATGACCAGGGCCGACGAGGGCGAGCAGGAATTGCTCGAAGTGCTGATCGTCGACGATCAGGAACTCGTCCGGGGTGGACTACGGCGGATCCTGCGCCGCCGCGACGGCTTCCACATCACCGAATGCTCGGACGGGGACGAGGCCCTCGCGGCCGTCGCGGCGCATACGCCCGATGTGGTGCTCATGGATCTGCGGATGAAACGTGTCGGCGGGATCGAGGCGACCCGGATGCTGCGCGCCCGCGGCACCGAACCGCCGGTACTCGTTCTCACCACCTTCGACGACGATCAACTGCTCTCCGGCGCGCTACGCGCGGGGGCGGCCGGGTTCCTGCTCAAGGACTCCCCGGCCGAGGATCTGATCCGGGCCGTCCGCACCGTCGCGGGTGGTGGTTCCTGGCTCGACCCGGCCGTCACGGGGCGTGTTCTCACGACCTACCGCACCACCGCCCCGGCGGTGTCCCCGCCGGTCGCCGCGGGTGAACTGACCGGCCGGGAGTACGAAGTACTGGCACTGATCGGCCGCGGTCGCGCCAACAGTGAGATAGCCCACGCGCTGGGGATTTCGGAGGTCACCGTGAAATCCCATGTGGGCCATATCTTCGGGAAGCTCGGCCTGCGGGACCGGGCCGCGGCCATCGTCTACGCGTTTGACCACGGTGTGGTTTCCCCGGGACAATCCAAGGTTTGACGGGCAGCCCGGGCGCGACAGGTGTCCGGGAACCATCGGCGCCCGCGTATGGAGAGGATGGACGGGTGCAGGCGCCTGGCTCCGAGGTCGGTAGACGGTTCGGTCCCTACGAGCTGCGCTCACTGCTGGGTACGGGCGGTATGGGCGAGGTCTACGAGGCCTACGACACCGTCAAGGACCGGGTGGTCGCCCTGAAGTTGCTGTCCGACGCACTCGCCGGCGACCCGGAATACCAGATCCGGTTCCGTCGCGAATCGCAGGCCGCGGCCCGGCTGGCCGAACCACACATCATTCCCATCCACGACTGGGGTGTGATCGAGGGCCGGCTGTTCATCGATATGCGGCTGGTCGCCGGTTCCGACCTGCGCGCGATCCTGCAGGCGGAGGGGCCGCTGAGCCCGCAGCGCGCGGTGGCGGTGGTCGAGCAGATCGCCGCCGCGCTGGACGCCGCCCACGAGAACGGCCTGGTGCACCGGGACGTGAAACCCGCGAATATCCTGGTCACGCCCGCCGATTTCGCCTATCTCGCCGATTTCGGAATCGCGCACCACGAAAGCGACACCGGCGTGACCCAGGCCGGTGTGGCGATCGGTTCCTACACCTATATGGCGCCGGAGCGTTTCGACCACGGCCCGATCACACCCCGCGCCGATATCTATTCGCTGACCTGTGTGCTGCACGAATGCCTGACCGGCGCGACCCCTTTCCCGGCCACGAGTATGGGCGTGCTGATCCGCTCGCATATGGCCGAACCGCCGCCGCGGGGGAGTATCCAGCGAACCGGTCTGCCGGCCGGGCTCGACGATGTGATCGCCTGCGGTATGGCCAAGGATCCGCACGAGCGTTTCGCCACGGCCGGTGACCTCGCGATCGCCGCCCGCGCGGCACTGAACACGCCGGCGCGGCCGCCGCAGCCCGGCGTGGGCGCCCCGCCGGGCGACCCCGTCGCGACACCCGCGGCCCCGGTACCGCCGTCGTCTCCGCCCACCGGCGGAATCCCGACCCTGGTGGTGCGCATGCCCAACCGCGACGACGACGCACCCGACCCGACCACGACGCTGCCCGCCATCATCCCCGGTGACCCCACCTCGATCCGGCCGGCCGACTCCGAGTTCACCCCGTTCACCTACGACGAGCCGGCCACCGAGGCACCGCCGGAATCGCCCGGTATCCGGCCGTTCCCCGACGCGCACCTGTACGAGGGCGAACAGTTGCACCCCGCCGCCGATCCGGGATCGCACGACGATCGGGGCCCCGTCACCGGCGGTATGCCGGTTGCCGATTTCTACCCGCCCGATCAGGCGACCCGCATCTACGGCGAGACCGGGCACCCCCCACCCGGGCCGGAGGAATCCACCCGGATGCTTCCCTCCGCCGGTGCGCCCCGGGCCACGGACCCCTACCCCGGGGACAGCCCCCACGGCTATGGGGCCACCGAGCCGTATGCCGACGAGGCCGCCACCCGGGCCTATCGACCGGCCGAGCCCTACACCGAGGAGCCCACCCGGGCCTATCAGGCGGCCCCGGCCCGGCCCGAGGACACCACCCGCGCCTACCAGGCCGCCGAACCGTACCGGGACTCCGCCGCCCGGCCCGCCTACGACGCCGTGCCCGGCGACCCCGGGCCCACCGGAATATCCGGTTATCGCGACGACGCGGGCTACGGCGCGCACCCGGCGGATCCCGGCCCCGGTGGGTTGTTCGGTTATCACCGCGACGATCCCGCCTCGGCCGCCCCGCCGCAGGACCCCTACGCCGCGGCCTACGAGGCCGGGTACCGGGACAGCTACGCGGCGAACGCCGCCGGGCGCGCGGAGGCCGATCGCCCGCCCCGCCGTTCGCCGGTCGTGCCGATCCTCACCGGCATCATCGTGTTCGCGCTGGTGGTGATCGTGGCAGTGCTCGGTATCCGCTTCCTCGGCTCCGGCGGCCAGGAGTCCCCGAGCGCCGCGGACGACACCGGTCCGGCCGCCGCGACGACCACCGCGCCTCGTACCACCACCGCGGGCGGCACCACGACCGGCGCCCGCACCACCACTTCGGCCCCGGCTACCAGGACCACCGCTCCCGCGGATCTGCCCGCCGGAGCGCAACCCTGCCCGGGATCCTCCGGCGGCTCCCGCTACGGTTCGGCCGCCACCGGCACCGCGGTGACCAGCTGCGAATTCGCCGAAGCGGTCCGGGATGCCTACCTCGATCCGTCGGTGGTCTCGGCCGAGGGCGAATCGGTTCCGGTGGAGGCGACCAGTCCCGTCACCGGCCAGTCCTACACGCTGGAATGCGTGGCCTCGGACGGGCTGGTCACCTGCCGCGGCGGCAACAACGCGATCATCTACCTCTACTGACGAGGCCCGGGAACGGATCCGGTCGCGGCGGCCATCTTTCGCGACCCGTTCCGGGCGAGGCTAGGGTCGCCGATGGAGTACGGTTTTCCGACCGGGTACGAATCATCGGGACTGTGGGAGAGCGCAACAGCCATGCGGAGCGACGTGTCGACCGAGAAGAAACGGGAATTCTCACGGGTTCGGCGCCTACTCGCCCTCGTCTGCTGGGTCACCGTGACCGCGCTGCTGGCCGGGTGCGGCTCCGATTCCGAACCCCGGCGCCCGATCGACACCCCGGTGACCCAGGCGGCGGCGGCCGATACGCCCGAGGTCCTCGTCACCATCCCCGGTACCCTGGCCGCCGATTTCGTCGAACTGGAGAAGTCCGCGAAAGGCGAGCTGGGTCTGGCGATCATGCCGGTCGGCGGTGAGAACCTGGTCGGGCTGGGGGAGTGGAAGACCGGACCGGCCTGGTCGACGATGAAGGTCCCGCTGGTGGTGGCCTCGGAACGTAAGAGTCCGGGTGGGCAGAGCTACGCGACCTCCGCGGCCATCACCGCCTCGGACAACTCCTCGGCCGACTCCCTGTGGTCGGCCCTCGGCACGCCGCGTGAGGCCGCGCAGGCGGTGCAGGAGGTGTTGCGCGAGGCCGGTGACGACAAAACGGTCGTCCTGGACAAACGCAGCCGTTCCGAGTATTCGTCGTTCGGCCAATCCGAATGGTCGCTGGCCGATCAGGTGCGTTTCGGTTCCCGGCTGCCGTGCCTGCCCGGTTCGGAGCGGGCCGTGGAGCTCATGGGGTCGGTGACGGCCAACCAGCAGTGGGGGCTCGGGTCGGTATTCGGTACCGCCGAATTCAAGGGCGGCTGGGGGCCGGCCGCCGACGGTTCCTATCTGGTGCGCCAGTTCGGCCTGGTGCAGGCCGGTGGTGGTTCGCTGGCGGTCGCCCTTGCCGCGCAACCGGATTCGGGCACCTTCGCCGACGGTATGAACCTGCTCGACGAGATGGCGGAGCTGATCCAGCAGCATCTCGGTGAGCTGACCGGCGGTTCCTGCCCGGTCTGACAACGGTCCGGCCAGGGGGTTTCCCGGCGTTACCGGACATTCACGGGCCCGAAGCCCCGCGAAGCGCGCGCAACGGGCAAGATGGGCGCCATGCGCATCGGAATCCTGACCGGAGGTGGGGACTGCCCGGGACTGAACGCGGTGATCCGCGCCGTCGTTCGCACCGCGAACGGCCGGTACGGCGACGCGATCGTGGGCTTCGAGGACGGCTGGCGCGGGTTACTGGAGGACCGCAAGATCAGGATCCACAACGACGACCGCACCGACCGACTGCTCGCCAAGGGCGGCACGATGCTGGGCACGGCCCGCACCAACCCCGAGGTACTGCGCGCCGGGCTCGGACGTATCCGGCAGACCCTCGACGACAACGGCATCGAGGCGCTCATCCCGATCGGCGGCGAAGGGACACTCACCGCCGCCAGCTGGCTGTCCGAGGAGGGCGTGCCGGTGGTCGGGGTGCCCAAGACCATCGACAACGATATCGACTGCACCGATGTGACCTTCGGCCACGACACCGCCCTGTCCATCGCGACCGAGGCCATCGACCGCCTGCACACCACCGCCGAGTCGCATCAGCGGGTGATGCTCATCGAGGTCATGGGCCGGCACGCCGGCTGGATCGCGGTGCACGCCGGAATGGCCGCGGGCGCGCATCTCACGCTGGTCCCGGAACAGCCGTTCGACGTCACCGAGGTCTGCGCGCTCATCAAACGCCGCTTCCAGCGCGGCGACAAACATTTCATCTGCGTGGTCGCCGAAGGCGCCCATCCCGCCCCCGATTCCGGGTTCGCGCTGCGTGAGGGCGGTGTCGACGAATTCGGCCACGAACGGTTCACCGGTGTCGCCCAGCAACTGGGTTCGGAGATCGAACGCCGGATCGGCAAAGAGGTCCGCACCACCGTGCTGGGCCATGTTCAGCGCGGCGGCAGCCCGTCCCCGTACGACCGGGTGCTGGCGACCCGCTTCGGCCTGCACGCCGCCGAGGCCGTGCACGCCGGGCATTTCGGGCAGATGGTGGCGCTGCGCGGCACCGAGATCGGGCTGGTGCCTCTGCACGAGGCGACCAAACAGCTGAAGCGGGTTCCGGTGGATCGCTACGAGGAGGCCGAGGCGTTCTTCGGCTGAGTCGCGAGCCACGCGCCGGCCCGCCCGGCCGGCGGAATCCGGTACGGATACCGATTCGCCCGCTGCGCCGCGGCGCTGCGCCGCGGTCACGGCACGGTCCGCCGCTACAGTCCCCCCATGCGCCAACGCAGGGGAGCGTTACCGGTTGCGGTCGTGGCTGTTCTCGTTGCACTGCTCGTCGGCGTCGCCGCGGTGACCGCGTGTGCCGCGGGCGACGCGGACGAGCGGGTTCGCGGGCAGTGGCACGGCGCCGTGGCGGTGCCCGGCGCGCCGGTCGTGGTCGCGGTCGATTTCACCGGACCCCGTAGCGGCGTCATCGATATTCCCGCGCAACGCACCGGTCGCCATCCGCTGCGCGATGTGGTGGCGAAGCCGGGGGAGGTGCGCTTCGATGTTCCCGATGTGCCGGGCGACGCCCGGTTCGACGGCCGGCTGGACGAATCCGCGGGCGCGATCGTCGGTGATTTCAGCCAGGCCGGGCGGACATTCGGGTTGCGGCTCGCTCGGGAACCGGTTCCGCCGCCGGCGCGCCCCCAGCAATCGGTTCCGCCGTACCCCTATGTCTCCGAGGATGTCTCGTACCCCAGCGGCCCGATCACGGTGGGAGGCACGCTCACCCATCCGGCTGGTGACGGGCCGTTCCCCGCGGTCGTCCTGATATCCGGCAGCGGCCCGCAGAACCGTGACGAGGAGATCGCCGGCCACCGGCCGTTCCTGCTGCTCGCCGACACCCTCACCCGCGCCGGGTACGCGGTGCTGCGTACCGACGACCGCGGTGTCGGTGCGACGGGCGGGAATCTGAACCAATCCGGCTACCACGACCTGACCGGCGATGTCGTGGCCGGTATGGACTATCTGCGCGGGCGCCCCGATATCGACCCGGCCCGTATCGGCCTGCTCGGGCACAGCGAGGGCGGATACCTCGCGCCGCTGGTCGCGGGCCGTCCCGAGGCCGGGGTCGCGTTCGTGATCCTGATGGCCGCGCCGTCCGTTCCCGGCACCGATATCGTGCTCGAACAGGGGCGTCGCGCGTTCACCGAGGCGGGCGCCACCCCGGACCAGGTGGACGCGCACCGAACGTTCCTGCTCGCCTGGACCGCCGCGCTGCGCGCCGGTGCGCTCACCCGTGCGGCCCGGCTGTCGGAAACCTACAACCGGACCCTGCCGTCGGATCTGCGAGCCGTCGCCGAACCGCTGAACAGCGAGAACACCCCGTATATGGCCGCGCTGGTCGCCCACGATCCGACCCCGGCGCTCGGCGCGCTGCGGGTACCGGTACTGGCCTTCTTCGGCTCCCGCGACGTCCAGGTGACCCCCGCGCAGAACGAGGCGCCGATGCGGCGGTCGCTGGCCGCGAATCCCGATTCCACCGTGACGGTCTTCGAAGGTCTCAACCATCTGATGCAGCCCGCTTACACCGGCCTGCCCACCGAATTCGAATCCATCGAGACCACCGTCGACCCGCTGGTCCTCGATACCGTCACCGGCTGGCTCGGCGAGCGGGTTCCGGCGGGCTGACCGCCCACAACCGGCGGCACCCGCGCGCATAGACTGTGGGCCATGAGCGCACCCACCGTCGAACTCATGGATTACGCCGATGTCGTGACCCGGTACGAGCCGGTGCTGGGCATGGAGGTCCATGTCGAGCTGAACACCGCGACCAAGATGTTCTGCGGTTGCCCCACCACCTTCGGTGCCGAGCCCAATACCCAGGTCTGCCCGGTCTGCCTGGGCCTGCCCGGATCGCTGCCGGTGGTGAATCGGCAGGCGGTGGAGTCGGCCGTGCGGATCGGGCTGGCGCTCAACTGTTCCATCACCCCGTGGGGCCGGTTCGCGCGCAAGAACTACTTCTACCCGGACCAGCCGAAGAACTATCAGATCAGCCAGTACGACGAGCCGATCGCGACCGAGGGCTACCTCGACGTACCCCTCGACGACGGCACCACCTTCCGCGTGCAGATCGAACGCGCGCATATGGAGGAGGACACCGGTAAATCCGTGCACGTCGGCGGTGCCACCGGCCGTATCCACGGCGCCAGCCACTCCCTGCTCGATTACAACCGCGCCGGGGTACCGCTCATCGAGATCGTCACCAAACCCATCACCGGTGCCGGCGACCGGGCGCCCGAGGTGGCCCGCGCCTACGTGACGGCCCTGCGCGATCTGCTGAAATCCCTCGACGTCTCCGATGTCCGGATGGAGCACGGTTCGCTGCGCTGCGACGCCAACGTCTCGCTCATGCCGGTCGGTGCCGAGGTGTTCGGTACCCGCACCGAGACCAAGAACGTCAACTCGCTCAAGAGCGTCGAGGTCGCGGTCCGGTACGAAATGCGGCGGCAGGCCGCGATTCTCGCGACCGGCGGCGAGATCATCCAGGAGACCCGGCATTTCCACGAAGCCGACGGTTCCACCTCCCCGGGCCGCCGCAAGGAGACCGCCGAGGACTATCGGTATTTCCCGGAACCCGATCTGGAGCCGGTCGCACCGGAATCCGGCTGGGTGGAAAGCCTGCGCGGCACCATTCCGGAGTACCCGTGGCTGCGCCGCGCGCGTATCCAGTCGGATTGGGATGTCTCCGACGAGGTCATGCGTGATCTGGTGAACGCCGGTGCCCTCGATCTCATCATCGCCACCGTCGACGCCGGGGCGCCCGCCAAGGAGGCGCGTTCCTGGTGGGTCGCCTATCTGACCGAGAAGGCCAACGAACGCGGCGTCACCCTCGAGGAGTTGCCGATCACGCCGGGCCAGGTCGCCGAGGTGATCGGCCTGGTCGAGGCGAAGACGGTGAACAACAAGGTCGCCAAGCAGGTCGTGGACCTGGTGCTCGACGGTGAGGGCGATCCGGCCGCCGTCGTCGAGAGCAAGGGCCTGGGGATGGTCAGCGACGACAGCGCGCTGCAATCCGAGGTCGACAAGGCCTTGGCCGCCAACCCCGATATCGCCGACAAGATCCGCTCGGGCAAGGTCCAGGCCGCCGGCAAGATCGTCGGCGATGTCATGAAGGCCACCCGCGGCCAGGCCGACGCGGCCCGGGTCCGCGAACTCGTCCTCGCCGCCTGCGGGGCGTGACCGGGAACCCCGCGCCCGGAAAGACCGACTTCAAGAAGGAGATCCCGGCCTACCGGGCGCCGCGGGGCCGTTTCGAGGTGGTCGAGGTACCCGATCTGCGGTACCTCATGATCGACGGCCACGGTGACCCCAACACCGATCCGGCATTCGGTCACGCCACCGAGGCCCTCTACCCGCTGGCCTACCGGCTCAAATTCGCGAGCAAGCGCGAACTGGGCCGCGACTACGTGGTGATGCCGCTGGAGGGCCTGTGGTGGGCCGAGGATATGGACGCCTTCACCGCCGCGCGCGACAAGTCCCGGTGGGATTGGACGCTGATGATCATGGTCCCGGACTGGGTCGGCGCCGAGATGTTCGATACGGCGGTGGCCGGAGTCGCGGCGAAAGGCGCCCCGGCCCGCCTGTCCGATATCCGCCTGGAAACCCTCTCCGAGGGCCGCTGCGTACAGACCCTCCATATCGGCTCCTACGACGACGAAACCGCGGTACTGCACCGGATGCATCGCGAGTTCATCCCCGGCAACGGATTGCGGATGACCGGCCGCCACCACGAGATCTATCTCAGCGACGCCCGCAAGGTGGCCCCCGGCAAACTCCGCACCATCCTCCGCCAGCCGGTAGCGGCAGCGGACTGACGAGAGTCGTCGAGCCGCCGCGAACCCTCCCGATCACGGGTTCGGCCCGCGCCTGCTGCCGGCCCTCGAAGCGCAGGTGGCGAAGCCACGAGTCTCGAGGGCCGACAGCAGACGCTCAGGATGGACGAACCTCGAGCGGCGGAGCCGCTCCAGATCTACAGCACGGCGAACGCGATTCCGGTGGATGTGATGGCGGCCAGGCCGGCCGCGCCCAAAGCCATGGGCAACTGGGTTTTCACGTGGTCCATGACATCGCCACCGCAGGCGAGGGCGGACATGATGGTCGTATCGGAGATCGGCGAGCACTGGTCACCGAAGACCGCGCCGCCGACGACGGCGCCGAAGCACAGGTGCATGAACGTCGGGCTGGGGTCGATGGCGTAGGCGAGCGGCATCGCGATCGGGAAGACGACCGCGAAAGTGCCCCACGACGATCCGATGGAGAACGCCACCGCCATGCAGATGGCCATGAGGATGGCCGGCAGGAGCGGGTCCACCACCAGATCCTGTGTGGTTTCGACGATGTAGTTCGCGGTGCCGAGTTCCTTCGAGACGAATCCCAGCGTCACGGCCAGGGCGAGCACCAGCGCACCCACGGTCACGCCCTTGCAGCCGTCGACGAAACCGTCGATGGCCTCGTTGAGCGAAAGTCCCTTGATCAGTGCCAGTACGATCGCGACCACCACTGCCAGGCCGAACCCCTGCGCGATCAGCACATCGCCGGTGAGCACGTAGGAGCCGATCACCACGGCGAGCAGGACACCCATGGGGAGGGCGAAATCGATCACGCCGGGCTTGTAGTCCGCGGGCAGCTTCAGGGTGACCAGCTCGTCGGAGGTGATCGGCTTCGCGGTGGGGGCGTTCAGCTGTCCGGTGGTGCGTGCCCGGTGCATCGCCTTGCGCATGGCCCCGCCGACCCAGGGCAGCTTGCCCCAGGCGAACAGCAGTGTCGCCAGCAGCGCGAAGATCGCGTAGAAGTTGAACGGGATCGAGCTGATGAAGAACGCGACACCGTCGTCCTCGGTGAGGAACAGCGGCGTGGTGCCCACGACGAGCCCGGCGACGTAGAGCGGCCAGGCGTTGAACGGCAGGACCGTCGCGACGGGGGACGCGGTGGAGTCGACGATGTAGGTCAGCTCTTCCTTCGACACCTTGTGCTTATCGGTGAGTGGACGCACGGTGGTGCCGGCGAGGATCGTCGAGATCGTGCCGCCCTGGTGGAACAGCACGCCCACCAGCCATCCGAAGATCCGGGCGCTGACCGGTCCGCGCACCAGCGTGCGGCCCGCGAGTTCCGCGAACGCCTGGGCGCCGCCGGTGCGGGTCCACAGACCGATCAGACCGCCCAGCGCCCACAGGTAGACCAGCAGGATCGTCGCGAAGGAGACGGTGCCCAGCGCCGGGAGCATGAAACCGTCGACGACGTTGTACTCGGCGCTGACCACGCCGCCGGTGATGACGCCGAGGAAGAGCGCGGCCACCACATTCTTGGTGGCGAAGACCACCACCAGGGTGACCAGCGCGGGCAGCAGGCTGAAGAAGCCCATATGGCCACCCTCGCCGGGAAGCTCGCCCGGAGAGAGGAACCCGAGCGCGATCAGGCCGACGGCCAGTGCGACCACCCCGAGGATGGTGCCGGTATTGCCCAGGCGGGAGGTGTCGAACAACCTCTTCCGGCCGGTGGGGGCGGCCGTGCTGTCGGCTTCGGTAGTCGGTGGGCCGGAATCTCTACTCGGACTCTCGGTTTCAGGAGGGGTGCTGATCGTGGACATGTGGCGACCTTCCGATGGAACCGGACAACAGCGACGCTGGTTATCAACACTTGAATAATGCGCCGTTAGATAGCGGTACGGTAAAAAGATAGGTAAAGCCGCGTCAAAGTCCAGTCTCCTCATGCACGGGAATGCCTGTTGGGCAGTGCATTAGAGCTCATGTCGATGTAAGGAGGCTCGACAACCCTGGAAGGATTCGGCACGTCGCGCATACCTAACCGTTGGATGACGGCTCGATAAGTCTGCTAAGTCAAGGGATCGAACTAGCATGCCGCCGACTCGAATCCATGCGCCATGACCCACCGCTCCTGCAACTGGCGCGAGCGAACGCACTACCGGCAACCCGCTGCGGCCGCCTCTCGGTAGCGCGCGCACCGGATTCGTGAACGGTCGACCAACCTGCCACCCCCGGTCCACCCCGCACACATCCACAGAACGGGCCACCCCTCGGCGCCGAGTCCAGCGAGGCCCTTAAAGGGTTCGGCCCGCGTCTGCTGTCAGC
>NZ_JBSFRU010000024.1:0-35094 GCF_053589395.1 Nocardia sp. NPDC003345 | reverse complement strand
GCAGGACTACATCGAAAAGCACGGGATTCTCGTCAATCCCCTGGTGGAGGAAGGGAGATCGTGTTCTTGCCCGGGTTCTTGTCCGGCACCTTGAGGAACATCAGCGGCGGGGTCATCCCGGACTCCCGCCCGACAGTGGCGTAGAAATCGCCGGCGCCGGGATCGACCGGATCGGCGGGGTGGTCGAGCAGCTTCGAGTAGAAATCCGCGAGCGCTGCCGGGTTCGCACAATCGTAGGTGGTGGCGGCGATGGTCGGTGCCATGAAAGGTTTCCTGTCCTCGAAGGAGTGGGGGTCCGCGTATCTTCGCCGGACCCACCGACAAGTCGAGCTCAGACCAGTACGAACGAGAGCAGCATCGGCGTCAGCAGCGCGCCGCGCCACCAGGAATAACCCAGCCAGACGCCGGGTGTGACCTCGCGGATCTCATCGTAGACCTGCGGCGTGACGGCGGGCGCGTAATCCAGCACCCAGGTGGTCTCACCGTCGATACGGGAGGGGCCGCGGAATACGTTCGCGGGCCAGCCCTCGATCCCCGCACCGGTCACCCGGTTCATCAGCCGGCCGCCGTCCGGGCCGGTGTAGAAGGTCTTTCCGATCCACAACCCCGGGGCGATCGAATCGACCACCGAGGTCGACGTGACCCAGCCGTTCTTCACCCCGGTGGGAACCGCTCCCGCTTCGGCGCCGGAGTAGATCGCCTCGGACTGGGCGGCGCCGCACCGGAAACGCAGGGAGTCGACCGTGCGGGCGGAATCGGCCGGATCGATCACGCAGCCGCCGCCGTAGTCGGCGACCGCGGCGGCGGGGGCAGCGTCGGCGGCCGGGGCCGGCCCGGCGTGGGCCGTGGCCGCGGGCAGGACGGTGAGGGCGACGATCAGCGCGGTGGGCAGATACGCCTTGAACACGGTGTCTCCAGGAAGGGCTCGGTGAAGCGGGGACCAAAATGACCGATAGGTCCGGAATTCTAGGTGGGTGTGGGGCGGCGCTTTCCGGAACGTCGGCCGTCTAGGCTGAAATGTGATCCCGTCCCCCAGGAAGGAATGCCGTGCAGCCCGAAGGTCAGTTCGATATGCAGCAGTTGCTCCAGCAGGCACAGCAGATGCAGGAACAGGTGATGGCCGCGCAGGCCGAGATCGCCGCCGCCGAAGTGCAAGGGCAGGCCGGCAACGGCCTCGTCCGGGTCACCATCAAGGCGACCGGCGAGGTGCTGGCGCTGACCATCGATCCCAAGGCCGTCGATCCCGAGGACGTCGAGACCCTGCAGGATCTGGTGATCGGCGCGGTCAACGACGCGATGGCCAACGCCCAGGAACTGGCCGCGGAGCGGCTCGGCCCGCTGGCCGGTGGCGGCGCGGCCGGCCTGCCCGGTTTCTGACCGCACCGGGGTCACGCGGTGTACGAGGGTCCGGTTCAGGATCTCATCGACGAACTGGGCAAACTGCCCGGGATAGGGCCCAAGAGCGCCCAGCGGATCGCCTTCCACCTGCTACAGGTGGAGCCGCCGGAACTCGACCGGTTACAGGCGGTACTACAGAAGATCCGCGAGGGTGTCCGCTTCTGCGCCCAGTGCGGCACGGTGGCCGACGGCGAACTGTGCCGGATCTGTGCCGACCCGCGCCGCGATCGAAGCATGATCTGCGTGGTCGAGGAACCCAAGGATGTGCCCGCGATCGAGCGCACACGGGAGTTCCGGGGCAGGTATCACGTACTCGGTGGCGCCCTGGACCCGCTGAGCGGGGTGGGGCCGGAACAGTTGCGTATCCGGGAACTACTGACCCGGATCGGTAATCAGGACGACGGCGTGGACGTCACCGAGGTGATCATCGCGACCGATCCGAATACCGAGGGCGAGGCGACCGCCACCTATCTGGTGCGGATGCTGCGTGATTTTCCCGGTCTCACGGTGACCCGGCTCGCCTCGGGCCTGCCCATGGGCGGTGACCTCGAATTCGCCGACGAACTGACCCTGGGCCGGGCCTTCTCGGGCCGGCGCGCGCTGTAGCCGCTATCCGGTCACAGATCCAGGCGCTGCCACGGCGCCCGGTGCATCCGGGTGCCGTCCTCGCGCGTCCAGTCCCAGATCAGCTCGGCGACCGCGTCCGGCCCGGTCATCTCGGCCGCGAAATGCCGGTCGGGTCCGCCGTCGCGGTATTCGACGGTGTAGTCGTCGGCGGAGCGGCGGTAGGTCTGGATATACCGTTGCGGAGCCCGCTCCACGATCAGATACGGGTTCGGGTCCGCCAGTTCGCGCACCCACCTGCGGGCCAGCGCCTCGGTCAGATACGGGAACTCACCGGCCCCGCCGTGGGTCACGGTCACCGGGATATGCCCGGCGGGGTCCATCAACCAGGTCAGCTGGGGGTCGTAGACCGCGTAGTCGCGTGGTGTGGCGAGCCGGAACAGCAGGTCGCGGGCGAATCCGATGGCGTCGTAGGGGCTGGGCACCTGCAGCACCGATCCGGTCGGATTACCGCCCAGCGGCGAGACGCTCAGGAACGTGTCGGATTCCGGTAGCTCGGAGTTACGCGCGTTCAGGGCCTCGGCCAGAGCCGCGACCTCGGCGGTTTCCGGCTGCCCCCGCTGGCCGGCGAGGTACGCGTCGACCTCCTCGGGCGTCGACGCGACCCCGGAGGGCAGCAGGACGTGGTCGTAACTCATCAGGCGCGCAGGCGTTCGCGGCGCAACTGGTCCACCTCGGGCAGCTCCAGCGCGGGCAGCGAGTCCACACCGAGCGCGCGGCACAGCAGATGGTCGGCCAGTTCGGGGTTACGGGCCAGGGCGGGGCCGTGCATATACGTGCCCAGCACCGAACCCTGCACCACACCTTCCAGTCCGTCGCCCACCCCGTTGCCGACGCCGCGGGTCACCCTGGCCAGGCCGGTGGCGTCCGCGCCCAGGCTGGTGCCGCCGCGATGATTCTCGAAGCCGGTGAGCGGCGCGGACAGCCCGGCGAGCAGGGGGTTCGTCGTCACCTCGCCGATGGCGCGGGTCTGCTGCGGGGAGGTGGTGGCGTCCAGCAGGCCCACCCCCTCCACGCGTTCACCGCTGGAGGTCTCGTACCACCGGCCGAGGACCTGGATGGCCGCGCAGATCGCCAGCACGGGGGCGCCGCGCCCGGCCGCGGTCTGCAGGCCCGGGAACCGCAGCAGATGGCGGGTGGCCAACCGCTGGGCCGAATCCTCGGCGCCGCCGAGGGTGTAGATATCCAGCGAGTCCGGCACCGGATCGGGCAGCGTGATCTCCACGATCTCGGCGTCGATATCGCGCAGCCGCAGCCGCTGCCGCAGCACCAGCGCGTTACCGCCGTCGCCGTAGGTGCCCATCACATCGGGCAGGACCAGCCCGATGCGGACCGTCGATTCACTCATTTCGCCCGCTCCTGGAGGTCACGGTTCAGATCGCGGAACGCGGTGTAGTTGGCCAGTACCTCGACCCGGCCCGCCGGGCAGGACGCGATGGCCCGCAGCGGGTCGGCGACCGTGGTGTGCTCCACCCCGGCGTAGGTCAGGCGTACCGCCAGATCGGTGGCGCGCTCACCGGCGGCCACCACGTGGACGTCCTCGAAATGCTCGAAGCGGACATCCCACAGCCAGGACAGATCCTCGCCGTCGGGCACCTGCCCGTTCACCGCGATCACCAGCCCCGCCGCGCTGTGGTCGATCATCGACAGCGCTTCCTGCCAGCCGGCCGGGTTCTTGGCCAGCAGCAGCCGGGCGGCATGCTCGCCGACCTGCACCGTGCGGTACCGGCCCGCGATCTCCTGGACGGTGCCGGTCGCGGCGCAGGCCTGTTCCACCTCCGCGCCCATGGCGACCGCGGCGGCCACCGCCTGTGCGGCGTTGCCGCGGTTCGCCCGGCCGGGCAGTGCGAGCCGCAGCGGGATCCGGACCCCGTCGGGACCGCAGAGTTTGTCGCCGTCGAGCCACCAATCCGGTTGCGGCCGGGAGAAATCGGCGCCGGTGCTGTACCAGTGCGTGCCCTCCCACAGAATGGGCTCGCCGCTGCGCGGACAACTGGTGGCGTCCATGGCCCAGCCGCTGCCCGCCGCGACCCACACCACATTCGGATGGTCGTAGGCGATGGAGGTGACCAGGACGTCGTCACAGTTGGCGATGACCACGGTGTCGGGGTGCCGGGCCAGGCCCGAGCGCAGCCGGCGCTCGATCATATTGATCTCGCCGACCCGGTCGAGCTGGTCCCGGCTCAGGTTCAGCAGAACCACCGCTTCGGGCCGCAGCGCGTCGGTGACATGCGGCAGATGCAGTTCGTCGACCTCGATGGCCGCCAGCGGCGCCGTCCGGTGCACATTGAGCGCCGAGACGATACCGGCGTCCATATTCGCGCCGTCGGCCTGCGTCGCGACCGCACCGAGGGTGCTCAACGCGGCGGTGGTCATCCGGGTGGTGGTCGACTTGCCGTTGGTGCCGGTGATCAGCACGCTGCGCCGCCCGCGGCCCAGCTGCGTCATGATCCCGGGATCCACTTTCAGCGCGAGCAGCCCGCCGATCATCGACCCGTTCCCGCGGCCCGCCTTCCGGGAGGCCCACGCCGCCGCGCCGGCCACCCCGAGGGCTATCCGCCCTCGCACCGATATCTCTGCCACGCCGGGCAGTCTAATGAGCCGTCGCATCGGCCCACACTCGGCGCGGCCGAGCACGCGACCCGAAGCCGGACAGCGGGTGGCTGTATCCGGCGGTGCCGGCTACACAGCCGGGGACGGATCGGTGCCCGGGGCGGAACCACCGTTCGGAGTCCGAATGTGCCTCTCGATTTCCCGGCCCATTTCGCTACGTCGTTCATAGGCTGTATCCAGGTGCGGATCCGCATTGCGTTCGGCGCCGGTCATATCTTTGTAGACCTCGATTCGGTGATCGATCCAGCGTCGCTGTTCGATCAACTGTTCGCGCGCCGTCTCCCGTTCGGCCGGGCTGCCTTCGCGGGCGATGGTCTCATTGTCGAATACCCGCCATGACGTGCCGGCTTCGTCGAGAGCGCTGCGGAGCTCCGGTGCCGGCTCCCCGGGCAGCAGCACGTGATCGATATCGCGCACGCTCACCCCGCCGTGGACCTGTGCTTCCACGAAGTCCGAGGACGCGAACCAGGTCGATTCGTATTGCCGGTCCACAGTCAGAAGCGGGAGTTCCGATGGGTACAGGCCCCCGGGCTCGGCACGCGATCCGAGCGGTGGTTGCAGGGCGTTGTACGACTCGGGTTGCGGGTTCAGGATATGCGAGGGAAAGGTCGATTCTCGATAATTCCAGCTGTCACCCACGGTGAACGTGGTCCGTTGCGCGATCTCGGGTTTGAGGACCACCTGTACCTCGCCGTAGGCGCTGAGCATATCCGGGCTACCGATTCCCAATGCCCACTTGGAATCTTCCAGTCGCTCCCACCAGCCGAGGCCGTTGGGCCCGGTTGCCGCCACCCGCTCGCCGTTCACCATCACGTATCCGTATACCGGGCGTAAATGATCGGGCAGATTGTCGGCGTCGTAGCCGAACCAGGTCCGCTCCAGTTGAGCGCGCCCCGCGTCCTTGGTGCCACCGGCCGAGTTGCCGGTTTCGAATCGAGTCTTGAAGCGCCCGTCGTGCAGAACAGCGGTCAGAACCTCGGGCCTCACCCGTATCGCTATGCGTTTGCCGGTGACAAGTGTTCGGAGATCAGCGGTGATCTCGGCGCGGAACCGCGTGGGGTCGATTCCACGGGCCGCCGCGATTTCGTCCAGTCTGCGGTTGATGGCTGTCAGATGCCTGAGGGTTTCCAGTTCGTGCGGCGCGAGTTCGGAGGTGTCACGACTCAGCTCATGCCAGTAGACGGCCCGGCCGGTCCCACGGGGGATCGATCCCTGGCGTTCCAGCAACTGGAGGGCGCGATCGCTGGGGCTCGGAAATTGCCTGAACTGATCTGCCGGCAGGAGATTGCGGGTCCAGATCCGGTCGAGGCCGTCGATGGTTCCCGACCCGCTTCTCATGTTGTTGGACAACACTCCGGTGCGATGCCGGTAGGCGACTGCCTCATGCGTGAAGATCGCCGCGAGATCACCCGAAACGCGCCGGTGGATATCTGCCAGTGCTCTGGCGATCACGAACGCATTGCCCTCTGCGAGAAGCCCCGGTGGTGGTCGGCGACCCGAGTCCTACCGTGACTCGGGTGCCCGGACTGTAGCCGAAACGCCGGTGCCCCGGACCCCGTCGTCGTTCTCCATTGTGGGAAACACCGTCAGAGCGCGATATCGAAGGCGTTGGGGCGTCCGGCGGCGTAGGCGTCGGCGTCGGCGCGGCGGAACGGTTCCAGTTCCGGGGCGCGCCAGAGGGTGAAGGTCCGGCAGCGGGGGGCGTCGGAACCGGTGACGTCGAGTAGCGCGTTCACCGCGGTGCGGGCCGATTCGTTGGCGCCCTCCATGGTGGCGAGGTCGATACCGGTGCGGACGTAATCGCCCGCCAGGTACAGGTTCTCGACCCCGCCGTGCGCCTCCGGCCGCAACTCCCACGAGCCCGCGGTGTTGATCAGCAGCGGGTCGGCGTTGGCGTTCTCGCCGCGTTCGGCGTTCCAGCTGATACCGGGGTCCAGGAACCAGGAGTGCAGATCGGCGTCGCGCAGTATTTCCGCCCGATCGTTGAGATGCGCGCGGATCTGCGCCCAGGTCTCCTTGGCGATCTCCTCGTGCGTGCATTCCTTGGCGGTCTTGCCGAACAGGATGCCGGGGGTGTTCCAGTCGGAGATGTCCACCGACAGGCAGTCCTGGACCGTGCCGTCGCCGTACTGGTCCAGCTTCCGCGCCCACAGGGTGTTCTGCGCGATCGAGGTGAGCGACCAGGGTGAGTCGATATAGGCCGCGTGACCGGCGCCCAGATCGGGCCGGCTGCGCAGATAGAACTGGATACCGCTCATCCAGTCGGTGACCAGCCGGCTCATCGCGGCCAGCTGCGGCCAGGCCGCGAGGATATCGGCGTTCCAGAGGTCGCGGGCCCGTTCGGCCGGGAGCGCGACGACGAAATGGTCGGCGTCGACGGTTTCCTGTGTCCCGTCGGTCACGATCCGGGCCCCGGTGATCCGGCGGTCGCGCACCTGGAGCCCGCGGACCTCGGCGCCGAGTTCGAACCGCACCCCCAGTTCGGTCAGCCGTGCGATCCAGGGGTCGATCCACGCGGTGTTCGTCGGCCCGTTGAGCACGCGGTCCAGGTCCCCGTCGTTGCCGATCTGCATCGGGTTGCCGAGGAACTGCTCACCCATCGAGCCGATGGTCCGCACGCTGGCCAGTTCGTCCTTCGCCGCCACCAGCAGACTGGTGAGCGTCCGCGACACCAGCGCGCGGAACTCGTGCGAACGCGCGTGCGCGCCCACGAAATCCGACCACGACGTGTGTTCCCACTGGCCGAGGCGGCGGGCATCACAACTGGTGTTGAAGACCAGCAGCCGGTTCGCGAAGAACAGGCCCTCCTCGGCGGGCATCTTGAGCGTGGTGGAGATCACCGAGGCGAGGCTTTCCCGCATCCCTGCCGGGGTGGCGGCGTCCATCCGGCCGAACCCCAGTGGTGCGCGGATATCGTCGGCATCGGCCCGGGCGAACCGGGCGTCGGGGACGCCCACCAGATTGTCCCAGACGCCGTTGGCGTTCCCGCCGAACGGGATTCGCCGCATCGTATCGGGTATGTGCTGGTAAAAGCCCGGGAAGAAGCGGAACCCGTGTTCACCGGGCAGGTCCGGCCGGCCGTCGGCGGCGGTCCCCGGCACCGGCATACTGCGGGCCTTGCCGCCGAGGGCGCGGCGCTCGTAGACGGTGACCCGGAATCCGCGTTCGGCGAGTTCGTGGGCGGCGGTCAGCCCGGCGACGCCGCCGCCGAGCACGGCCACCCGGGCGCCCGGGGCCGCCCGGCCGGCGGCCGCCGGTAGCGTCCCGGCGGCCATCGCCCCGATACCCGCCGCCGCGCCGGCGCGTAGCACCGTGCGCCGCGACAGGTCCCGGCCCCCGATGACGCCTGCCGATCGATCCGATACCCCTGCGGCGCCCGGCGCGGGCCACCGATATTCAGTCATGTCGTCTACTGCCTATACCCGGTTAGCTGTGGCGAACGGGCCATACTCTAACGGGGCGTGCGTGGTCCGGCCCACCGGCCGAGCGAATTACCGGCCGATTCAGCGCACGGCGACCCTTGCGGGCTCCGGGGTGCGCACCGGCCCGGCAGGGGCCGGCGGCCGTGCGATGGTCACTGCTTCCGGGAGATCTACGCGAGCCGGTGCCGGGCCGGCGATCGCGGCGGCCGGCCCCGGACCGGGGACCGCCGCTGCCGCCGGTGACTCCTCATGAGCCGGCTCCGTGCCCGTCTCCCGCGCGGGTTCCGTATCGGTGGCGGGCGCCCGGCGGGCCGTCGCGGTGGCGGCGAACGCACCGACGATGACCACCGCACCCCCGGCCAGGCTCGCCGGGGACGGCGTCTCGTCGAGGAAGAGCCACGCGGCGGTGAAGCCGACGACCGGGACCAGCAGCGACAGCGGTGCGACGCTTCCCGCCGGGTACCGGCTCATCAGGTACGTCCACACCCCGGATCCGACCACCGTTCCGAGTACGACGATGTAGGCCAGGGCGGCCAGCGCGGGCCAGCCGTCGGCGGTGAAGGTATCGGCCAGAGCGCGTATTCCGGTGGCCGGGCCCTCCCACAGTGCCGACAGCGCGAACAGCGGCAGCACCGGCACCGTGGTGATCCACAGGGTCAGATGCAGGGGGTTGATTCCCGGCGCTTCCACGGTGGCCCGGCGGGCGCCGATGTTGCCGAAGGCCCAGCCGAGCCCGGCGGCCAGTGTGAGCAGGACCGGAAGCAGTGCGGCATGGGCGAACTGGTTCCAGCCGATGATCGCCATGCCCGAGACCGCCACCAGCAGGCCCGCGATCTGCACCGGCCGCAGCCGCTCGCGTAGCAGTACGGCACCCAGGAGCACCGTGAACGGCGCCGACGACTGCAGCACCAGGGAGGCCAGCCCAGTGGGCATGCCCACCCGCATCGCGCTGAACAGGAACGCGAATTGCAGCATGCCGAAACCGGCGCCGTACAGCAGTATCCAGCGCATCCGCACGGCCGGGCGCGGCACGAACAGCACCACCGGAACCGCGATCACCGCGAACCGCAACGCGGCGAAGAAGAACGGCGGCAGATGATCGAGACCCACGCGGATGGCAAGGAAGTTCAGGCCCCACAGCAGGACGACGGTCAAGGCGAGTGCGCGGTCACGGTAGGTCACCCAGTAATCGTGGGATGTATCAATCGGTGAGCACAATCGAATTGTTATGGAGGAATGATTTAGAATCGCTTAATGGTCGGCGCGCATTCCTCACTCTCGGTGGAGCGGTTGCGCATCCTGCGGGAATTCGCCGATCGCGGCACCATCGGCGCGGTCGCCGCGGCCCTGTCGCTCACCCCGTCGGCGGTCTCACAGCAACTCAAGGTCCTGACGCGCGAGGCCGGCGTCACACTGCTCGAACCCAGCGGCCGCCGGGTGCGTCTCACCGACGCGGGCCACGCCCTGGTGGTGCGGGCGGACGAAGTGCTCGCCGCTCTCGATCGCGCGGTGGCCGAGATGGCGCACTATCGTGGCTCGCCCCGCGGGCAGGTGCGGGTGGGCGTGTTCCCCTCCGGCGGCGCGCTGCTGTTACCGCATGTCCTTCCGGCCATGGCCGGAAGCGGGGTGGAGATCGTCGCGGGCGACGAGGACGTGCCGCCGCACGAGACGCCGGCCCTGCTGGCCGACTACGACATCGTGCTGACCCACCGCGACGAACGGGCCGCCCCGGTGTCGGGGCCCCGCGTTGGCTCACGGGTACTCATGCGCGAGCCCATCGATGTCCTGGTGGCCCCCGACCATCCCTTGGCCGGCCGGTCCGAGGTCTCGGCGGCCGAACTGGCCGAAGAGGCCTGGCTGAGTGTGCGCGGCGGGTTCCCGGTCGACGATGTGCTGCGCTCGATCGCCACGGTCACCGGTGTGGAGCCGCGTATCGTCCAGCGCCTCAACGATTTCCGGATGATCGAGACCCTGGTCGCCGCCGGATACGGGGTGGCCTTGATGCCACGCTATGTCGTCACCCACCCGGGCCTGTCCCAGCTACGGCTGGCCGGGGTGCGGGCGGCCCGCCTCTACGACCTGGTGACCCGCCCCCGGGCCGAGCACCGCCCGGCCATCGCCGCGGTGCTGGACTCGTTCGCGGTGGCGGCCCGGCAGGTCACCGCCGAACCGCCGCCCGCGCCCGATCAGTAGCGGTTGCCGTACGGGTAACCGTCCACATTGGCGAAATCGTCGGCGACCATCGCCGCGAGTTCCAGCAGCGCCTGCCGGGTCGGTTTGCTCACCAGCTCCAGATCGATCTCCGCGCCCTCGGCGAGATGATCGTCGAACGGCACCACCTGCACGGCCCTTGTCCGATCCAGGAACAACCGGCGCAGATGGTCCAGGTTCACCGAGGTCGAACCGCGCCGCGACGCGTTGACGACCACCACGGTCTGCTGCACCAGATGCGAATACCCGTGGTAGTCCAGCCAGTCCAGGGTGGCCGAGGCGCTGCGGGCGCCGTCGATGGCGGGAGAGGTCACCAGGACCAGCGAACTCGCCATATCCAGTACCCCGGACATCGCCGAATGCATCAGTCCGGTACCGCAGTCGGTGAGGATGATGTTGTAGAACGACTGCAGGATGCCGATGGCCCGCCGGTAGTCGGCTTCGCTGAACGCCTCCGACACCGCCGGGTCCTGTTCGCTGGCCAGTACTTCCAGCCGGCTCGGCGACTGCGACGTATGCGCCCGGACATCCGAGTAGCGCGTGATGTTCTGGTCTTCCAGCAGGTTACGCACGGTGGATCGGGTCTGCCGCGGCACCCGGTGGGCCAGGGTGCCCAGGTCGGGGTTGGCGTCGATGGCGATCACCCGGTCACCGCGCAGCGAGGCGAAGGTGGCGCCCAGCCCGACGGTGGTGGTGGTTTTGCCGACGCCGCCCTTCAGAGAGAGGATCGCGATCCGGAAATCGCCGTAGACCGGTGCGTTCACCCGGCCGACCAGATCACGGTGCACCACATCGGCGGCCGATTCGCCGGGGTTGATGGCGCCCCGCGAGACCTTGTGGACCGCCTTGCGCCAGCCGCCGCGCGGGGCCTTGCGGGCCCGTTTGAGCAGGTTCAGATCATTGACCGAATTACCGAGCTGGCCGGGTTCGGGCATCTGCCGCGGCTGGAACTGACCCGGCTGACCCGGCTGCGGCCGGCCCTGGTCACCGAACTGCTGACCGAACTGCTGCGGTTGCTGCTGACCCGCGGGTGGTTGCCGGCTCGGATCCGCGCCCCAATTGGGCTGCTGGAACTGGCCGGTCGGCGGGTTGTGGTTGCCCATCGGTGGCGGGGCCTGCTGGAACTGCTGCTGGGGGACCGGGGGCGGGGCCGGCACCGGCGGCGGGGCCCAGCTGTAGATCGGGCCGCCGGGTTCGGCTTCCGGAGCGGGCGCCGGGCCCGGCTCGGGTGCGCCGGCGGGCGGGTATCCGGGCTGCTGGGTATCGGGACCGGGAATCTGGTTGTACGGAGAACTGCCCGCCGATCCCGGCGCGCCCCCGGGAAACTGCCCCGGGGCCGGGTTCCCGGTGTACGGATCCGGTTGCGGGAACTGCCCACTGCCCGATGCGGACTGCGGGTCGGGCCCGGGCATCTGGAACGGATCGACGGGCTGTTCGGGCCGGCCCGGTTCCGGCGCGGGGGCCTGGAACTGGCCCGGCGGGGCGAAACCGCCGCCGTAGGCATTGCCCTGGTCTTGGAACCGGCCGGGATCCGGTTGCGGGAACTGTCCGCCGCCGGGCGGGCCCGCCTGGAACTGGTTCGGGTCGGGCTGTACGAATTGTCCGCTGCCGTGCGGTGCGAACTGGTCGGGCACGGGCGCGGTGAACTGCCCCGGCCCGGCGGGCACGAACTGCTCGGCCGGCGCGCCGTAGGGGACGCCGTTACCGGCGGGCGGCGGGCCGTCCAGGGGTGGCGCGAACCCTTGCTGCGGATCCCAGCCGGCCGCGGCCGGATCACCCGGGCCGGGCGCCCACTGTCCCTCGGGCGCGGGTGAATACAGCCCGCCGGGCGCGGGCGCGAATTGACCGTCGGGGCCGGGAGCCCAGGAGCCACCGGGTGCGGGCGGTGCCTCCGGCCCGGGTGCCCAGGCGCCGGCGGGCCCGGCGGCCGGATGCGCGACCGGTTCGGACCCCCACTGCTCGGCGGCAGCGGAGTCGGGCCGGGCGTTCTCGGCGGCCTCCCACGGCTTCTCGGGTGCGTTCGAATCCGCTGCCGGACCGTCGGAATCGCTGGTACCGGGGTTGTTCGTGCCGCCGTCCGGCGCATCGTCGGCCGCGTCCTTCGCGGCGAGGTCACTCGTGGCGGAATTCTCTCCGTCGGGAAGACCGGCATCGGCCGTCGGATCGGACGCCGCACCGTCGCGCGCGGTCTCGGTGGGCGGCACGGCATCCGGCTCGCTGTCACCGCCGGCGGTATCCACCGGTTGACTCGGGGGCCAGGGCTTGGAAGTCGGGTCGTGTTCGTCAGTAGTCACAGTTCCCCCATCTGCTCGGGATTTTCGAGCAGAGAGCTCGGCGGCTGGAGTCGAGACCAACGCTAGCAGGTGTGGGTGTCGTGCATGGTGGTGGTGAGATGGCGACGGCCGCCGCCCCCGCTCGATGCGGGGACGGCGGCCGTCGGGGCCTGCTCGGCTATTCGGCGGCGGCCCGGTTCACCGCCGAGACGACCGCGCGCAGGGAGGCGGTGGTGATGGAGGTGGCGATGCCGACACCCCAGACGACCCGGTCGCCGATCGCGCATTCCACGTAGGCGGCGGCCTGGGCGTCGTCGCCGGCGGACAGAGCGTGCTCGGAATAGTCGAGCACCTCCACCTGGTAGCCGACCGTCGCGATGGCATCGACGAACGCTGCCAGCGGACCGTTGCCGCTACCGGTGATCTCCTGTTCGACCCCGTCCACCTTGACCACCGCGGTGATCGAATCGGTGCCGCCGTCGGTTTCGGCCGCGGTCACCCGCTGCCGCATCCGCTCCAGCGGCCGGATCGGAGTGAGGTACTCCTCGGCGAAGACATCCCACATGGCCTTGGGCGAGACCTCGCCGCCCTCGCCGTCGGTGACCTGCTGGATGGCCTGTGAGAACTCGATCTGCAGCCGGCGCGGCAGCGCCAGGCCGTGATCGGTTTTCATGATGTAGGCCACACCACCCTTACCGGACTGCGAGTTGACCCGGATCACCGCTTCATAGGTGCGGCCGACATCCTTCGGGTCGATCGGCAGGTACGGGACCTCCCAGGTCATATCGGCGACATCGGTCTCGGCGGCGTCCGCGGCCGCCTTCATCGCGTCCAGACCCTTGTTGATCGCGTCCTGATGGCTACCGGAGAACGCGGTGTAGACCAGATCGCCGCCGTAGGGGTGGCGTTCGTGGACGGGCAACTGGTTGCAGTATTCGACCGTGCGGCGGATCTCGTCGATATCGGAGAAGTTGATCTGCGGGTCCACACCCTGGGAGAACATATTCATGCCCAGGGTCACCAGGCAGACGTTGCCGGTCCGCTCGCCGTTGCCGAACAGGCAGCCCTCGATACGGTCGGCGCCGGCCTGATAGCCCAGCTCCGCCGCGGCGACCGCGGTACCGCGGTCGTTGTGCGGGTGCAGCGACAGCACGATGGAGTCACGCCGGGCCAGGTTGCGGTGCATCCACTCGATCGAATCGGCGTACACGTTGGGCGTCGCCATCTCGACGGTGGCCGGCAGGTTGATGATCAGCGGCTTGTCCGGGGTCGGCGCGATGATCTCGGAGACCGCGTCGCAGACCTCCTTGGCGTATTCCAGCTCGGTGCCGGTGTACGACTCGGGGCTGTATTCGTAGCGCCAGTTGGTATCGGGGTAGCGCTTCTCGGTCTCCAGACACAACCGCGCGGCGTCGGTGGCGATCTTGCGCACGGCCTCGCGGTCGGCGCGGAAGACCACCCGGCGCTGCAGGATGGAGGTCGAGTTGTAGAAGTGCACGATCACGTTGGCGGCGCCCGCGCAGGCCTGGAAGGTGCGTTCGATCAGTTCGGGGCGGCACTGGGTCAGCACCTGGATGCTGACGTCGTCGGGGATGGCGCCGTCCTCGATGATCTCGCGGACGAAGTCGTAGTCGGTCTGGCTGGCCGAGGGGAAACCGACCTCGATCTCCTTGTAACCCATCCGCACCAGCAGGTCGAACATGCGGCGTTTACGGGCCGGGCTCATCGGGTCGATCAGGGCCTGGTTGCCGTCGCGCAGGTCGACCGCGCACCAGGCCGGGGCCCGGTCGATGACCTTGCCGGGCCAGGTGCGGTCGGGCAGCACGACCGGCTCCACCTCTTCGGCGAAGGGCCGGTACCGGAAGACCGGGAGGGAGGAATTCTTCTGCTTGTTCCACGCGGGCTGGTCGGCGGGCGCGGGCTTGGCAGGCGCGGTGATGGTGCGCGTGCCGGATACGAAGGCGTCAGCGGGTGACATTGATTTCTCCGTGAGTGAGATTGTTTTCCCGAATTGGGTCGACCGGCGCGGCGGAACCCCGCGACGGGAGCCGGTCCGATCAGAGCCCGTCGCGGCGGCTGAGAAGAAGTGCCCGCTGCATGACCCGGCCGAGTCTACCCCGTCTGTCCACGGCCCTGACAAGGGCGTCCGGAGAGTCGATGTTTCACTATCGGCGGATCCGCGCCGCCGGATGGGCCGGGTCGCGCCCCTGTCCGCGCCGGTCGTTCGACGGGCCCGTCGCCGGGCTCCGGACACCGACCGTTAGCGTCGCCGGGGTGCGGACCAGCGGGCGTGGGTCCGGGGAGGTCGAGGAGCGAGAATGACGTGGCTGGAAATGGTGGCCGTGTTCGCCGCGGGTATCGCCGCGGGCGGTATCAACGCCGTCGTCGGCTCCGGCACCCTCATCACTTTCCCCGTCCTGCTCGCGGTGGGACTGCCGCCGGTCACCGCCAATGTCTCCAATACCGTCGGCCTGGTGCCGGGCTCGCTCAGCGGCGTGATCGGCTACCGGCGCGAGCTGGCCGGACAGCGGGCCCGGCTGCTGCGCTACAGCGCGGCGTCGCTGCTGGGTGCGGCGCTGGGCGCGGTGCTGCTGCTCACCCTGCCCGAGGGGGCGTTCGCCGCGATCGTCCCGGTACTCATCATCGCCGCGCTGGTGCTCGTGGTGTTGCAGCCGCGGCTCGCGGCGTGGGTCCGGGAGCGGCAGCGCGAATCCGACACCATGCCCGCGCACGGCGGCCCGCTGCTGCTGGCCGCGATCTTCGGGACCGGTATCTACGGCGGCTACTTCGGCGCGGCCCAGGGGGTGCTGCTGCTGGGGTTGCTCGGGGTGTTCGTCCACGAGGATCTACAGCGCCTCAACGCCGTCAAGAATGTGCTCGCGCTGCTGGTCAACGCACTGTCGGCGGCCATCTTCATCATGGTCGCCGAGATCGATTGGCGAGTGGTCGGGTTGATCGCGGCGGGTTCCATCATCGGTGGTCAGCTCGGCGCCCGGGTGGGCCGCCGGCTGCCACCGAACGCGCTGCGCGCGGTGATCGTGGTGGTCGGCGCCATAGCGGTGCTGCGGCTGCTCTTCGGCTAGTGCTCCGAAACCCGCTCGGGGCCACGTTCGTTCGCACCCGCTCACTGTGCAAGTACCGGTGAATCCCGGTACCATCTCTGCGCCGACGGTGTTTTTGAGAGAGGTGTCGGGGTGGATAGGCGTGCCCTTTTCAAGGCCGCGGGGGCGGCTGCTCTTATCGGCGCGATGGGGTCCGCGGTTCCCAAACCCGATCCCGTACTACCCCGGGCGGCGGCGCAACCCTGGCACGATCTGTTCGCCCAGTGGGTGCCGGAGATCTTCGCCAACATCCCGGAAGCACCGGCCCACACCGAGGCCATAGTCATCGGATCCGGCTTCGGCGCGGCGGTGTCGGCGCTGCGCTTGGCGCAGGCCGGTGTGGCGACCACGGTGCTGGAACGGGGTTCGCGCTGGCCCACCGATCCGTGGCGGGAGATCTTCACCGGCGACGACCTTCCCGACGGCCGCGGTTTCTGGCATGCGACCAGTTTCACCGGCGTCAGCAAGGTACCCATGCACTTCGCCGAGTTCGGCGGTGTCCTGGACTGCACCCGCTTCCCGGGTATCGATGTCTGGCGCGGCGCGGCCGTCGGTGGCGGGTCGGTGGTGTTCACCGGCGCGATGATCGCCCCCGAGCGCCGCCTGTTCGACCACGTCTTCGGCGGTGTCGTCGACTACGGCGAACTCGAACGCGTCTACTACCCGCGCGTGCGCGCCATGCTCCGGCTCGACCCGATGCCCGACGATATCTACCACTCGGCGCCCTTCGCGCATTCGCGCGCCTGGGACGATCAGGTCCGCAAGGCCGGCTACCGGGCCGTCCGCAACGATTCCATCTTCAAATGGGACGTCCTGCGCGGCGAGCTGTCCGGCGCCACCCGGCCCTCGGCCACCGTGGGCCGCAGTAACCTCGGCAATTCCAACGGTGCCAAATTCGACCTCAACCAGAATTATCTGAAGGACGCCGAGGGCACGGGAAAGGCCAGGATCTTCCCCGGGCACCGGGTCGACACCATCGCCCAGGAACCGGGCGGGCGGTTCGTGGTGACGGTGACCCGGCTCCACCCGACCGGGATCGCCCTCGGCACCCGCACCCTCACCTGCGACAAACTCTTCCTCGGCGCCGGATCCGTCGGCACCTCCGAATTGCTGGTCCGGGCCCGCGACACCGGTACGCTGCCCGATCTCAACGAGCACATCGGCGACGGCTGGGGCACCAACGGTGATGTGGTACTCGCCCGGGGCGCGAGCGCGGTCGCGGGCAACGGCCAGGGCGTGCCGAGCGCGAGCCGGGTCTTCGACGAGAGCGGCGCGACCCCGCTGACCTTGGAGAACTGGTATATCCCCGGTATCCCGTTCGAAACCGGAGCGCTGGCCTCGCTCGGAATGGTCCTGGACTCCACCCGGGCCCGGTTCGCCTACGACCGCGCCTCCAACGGGGTCGGCCTCACTTGGCCGCAGCGCGCGCAGGACGCCGCCGCCGACGCCGCCCGCGCGGTGGATCGGCGGATCGCGGAACGGGCCGGCGCGCTGGCCGAATACGGGGCGCTGGGTTACGACGCGAACGCGCTGTTCACCGCACATCCGCTCGGCGGCGCGGTGCTCGGGAAGGCCACCGATGAGTACGGACGAGTGCATGGCCACAAGGGTCTGTATGTCATGGACGGGGCGGCGATTCCCGGCAGCACCGCCACGGTCAATCCGTCGCTGACCATCACCGCACTGGCCGAACGCAATATCGAGGCCGTCATCCGCGACGGACGCTGAGCGGTAGGCCGCGCCCCGGGCGCCGGTCCGGGGCGCGCGGTCCGGTGATGTCCCGGTCAGCGGTGCCCGTACCCGTGCACCGGCGTATTTCCCGGGTCGGTGGCCGGGCCCCGGGTGATACTGGAGCGCGTTCGTCCGGCGTCGAAGGGAACCCACGTGCCAGCACGGTCATCCACGGAGCCGGGGCTCCCCGAGGGGTCGGAGCCGGGGCTCCCGGATACGCCCGAACCACGGGATTTCCCCCGGAAACCGCCGGCCCTGTGGACCGATTTCGTCATGCTCGCCCTGGCGGTTGTCTCGGTGGTGCTGGTCTGCTGGATCACCTTCTTCCACGTATCGCCCGAAACCCACCGGCTGATCGCCATCGTGGATGTCACCATCTGCGCGGTCTTCGCCGTGGAGTTCCTGTGGCGCTGGCGCCGGGCCGGCTGGTCGTGGACCTATCCGCTCGTCTACTGGTACGAGATTCTCGGCATGATCCCCGTGACCAGCCCGTTCTTCCGGGCCTTCCGGCTGCTGCGGATCGTGGTGATCCTGGTCCGCCTGGCGCGGGTCGCCGACCGCGTTTTCGGTGACCGCGTCACCGCCGCCGTCATCAACCATTCGGTGGGCACCATCGTGGAGGTCATCAAACGACCGATGACCATCGCGATCATGGAAGAGGTCACCGCGGTTCTGCGCACCGGGCACTACACCCGCAATATCGCGGCGGCGCTCGAGGAGAACCGGGCCGAGATCGACGAGATGATCCTGGAGATGATCAAGAACGATCCGCAGACCGGGCGGGTGCGTTATATCCCCTTCCACGACGACATCATCCGTTTGGTCGCCGATACGGTTTTCCGCATCCTGTTCCAGGTGCTCGCCGACCCGCGCACCGATGAGCTGGTCTCGGACATGATCCGCGAGAACGTGGACCAGATCCGCGAGTCGGTCCGCACCGGGGTACGGGTCGCCCCCTCCGCCTACGGCCCGACCGCGCACCACCTCACCGCCCGCCACCTGACCCGAAAACCCGATAACTGACGGGCCCCACCCTCGAGCGGCGGAGCCGCTCCAAAATCACAGCCCACCCTTCGCGGAGAGCTTGATCCAATATCTATCTCAAACGCGGCCGTAGAGCTCCGGTTCCGGGAACTGCTCGGCGTAGGTGATGAAGTTCTCGACCAGCGCCTCATAGGACTTGCGGACCGTCTTCTTGAACAGGAATCCCGGCATCGGCGCCGGTGTGTACTGCTCTACGTGTAGGAGCACGTCACTGCCTGTTTCGCCGCCCGCGGTGACTTCGAAGAAGCCTCCGCCCCGGGCTCCGCGGGTGCTGTCGGAGACCTCCCAGGACACGCGGTAGTCGGCCCAGTCGAATTCCCAGACCTGCATATCGGGGGTGTTGGTGATGGACACCTGGATGAAGACCCGCCGCGGCCGGCCCTCCGCGTCGCGGGTGGCGACCCGCGCGTCGTCGAGGTCCGGTGACCATTCGGCCAACATCTCGATCGCCAGCAATGCGTCCATGACCCGGGAGGGGTCGGCGTCGACTTCGAAGCGAATATCGGTCTTCGTACGCATTGTGTCCTTTGGCCCCCGGTTATTACGAATCGGCCACGATTGTCTCCCGCTCGGCGCGTGATCGTCAACACTCGGCGGTTGGGGGTAAGGTGTCCGGTTCGCTGGACGACGGCCCGTTTTCATTCGGGTCGTCTCTCGTTTCGGGGCGCGAGAGGGTGCTCGAGCCGGGGGATTCAGAGCGGTTGTTCGACCGTCGCGTCCGGGCCGGGGAAGACCAGGGATTCGTGGCCGTCCGGGAAACGCACCATGTAGGGCGGTGTTCCGCCCGGTCCGCGGACTTCGACGATCTCGCCGAGATGATCACCCTGCCCGACCGTATGCCCGTGCACATGCAACCGGTCTCCGACATTCGCCATCATGCCCCCCATTATTCGGCGGATGTGCCAGGTGTCACAACCCATGCGGTCGGGCTATTTCCGATTGCCGCCGGTCGGATTCCGGCTCGGCCGGTCGATCGCAGGATGAATCCCCGCGGGAGGGTCGATAACCGGTTGACACCACTACGTTTGTAGTACTACATTCAAACCACTTCAGCAGTAGTACAACAAGTTAGGTGGTGTCCATGCGAAAGCTGACCTATTACGTGGGTGTTTCCCTCGACGGCTATATCGCCGGCCCGGGGGGAGAGTTCGATTTCTATCCCTGGACCGACGATATGCCCGAGTGGATCAACGCCCGGTACCCGGAAACCGTCCCGACCCAGATGCGCGAAGCCTTCGGGATTCCGATCGACACTCCCAACCAGCGGTGGGACACCCTCGTCATGGGCCGCGGCACCTATGAGCCGGCCCTGTCGATCGGCATCACCAGCCCGTACTCGCATATGAAGCAGTACGTCGTCTCCACCACCCTCGGCGCGATCGACGAGCCCGGGATGGAACTGGTCCGTTCCGAGCCGGTGGAGCTCGTGCGCCGACTCAAACGCGAGGAGGGGCCCGAGGGCAAGGACATCTGGCTGTGCGGCGGCGGGGCGCTCGCGGGAGCGCTCATCGACGAGATCGACGAGCTGATGATCAAGAGTTACCCGGTCCTGGCCGGATCCGGCGTGCCCATGATCAACGGCGGTTTCCGGCCGACCGCGTTCACGCCGGTACGGCGCAAGGAATTCCGGAACGGCGCACATCTGACCTGGTTCGACCGGGCCTGACCGTCCCGGCCCCGCGCGCCGCGCCCGATCGGGAATATGTGATGTCACACGTCTGTGTGTTATTCCACAGCCAGGGCGGATACTCCCGGGACGGGCGTACCGGCATCGGTACGCTTATGCACTGATCGCCTGTTCGTCGACATTGGAGGACCCCTCGTGGCACTCGTTGTCCAGAAGTACGGAGGATCCTCGGTCGCGTCGGCCGAACGGATCCGGCGCGTCGCGGAACGGATCGTGGAGACGAAGAAGCAGGGCCACGACGTCGTCGTGGTCTGCTCGGCCATGGGTGACACCACCGATGAACTGCTCGACCTGGCCGAGCAGGTCTCGCCGGCCCCGCCGGTCCGGGAGATGGACATGCTGCTCACCGCCGGTGAGCGCATCTCCAACGCGCTGGTCGCCATGGCCATCCATTCCCTCGGCGCCGAAGCACGGTCTTTCACCGGGTCCCAGGCCGGGGTCATCACCACCTCGGCCCACGGTAAGGCCAAGATCATCGATGTGACGCCCAGCCGGCTGCGCGAAGCGCTGGACGAGGGCACCATCGTGCTGGTCGCCGGGTTCCAGGGTGTCAGCCAGGACAGCAAGGATGTCACCACGCTGGGTCGCGGTGGTTCCGATACCACCGCCGTCGCCTTGGCCGCCGCGCTCGAGGCCGACGTCTGCGAGATCTATACCGATGTGGACGGCGTCTTCACCGCCGACCCGCGGATCGTCGCCGACGCGCAGCGCCTCGAGCAGGTCTCCTACGAGGAGATGCTGGAGATGGCGGCCTGCGGGTCCAAAGTGCTCATGCTGCGCTGTGTCGAATACGCGCGCCGCTACAACGTGCCCGTGCATGTGCGCTCGTCCTACACCGATAAGCAGGGCACCTACGTATACGGATCGATGGAGGACATTCCCTTGGAACAAGCAATCCTCACGGGCGTCGCGCACGACCGCAGCGAGGCCAAGGTGACCGTGGTCGGACTACCGGACGTCCCCGGATACGCCGCCAAGGTGTTCCGTGCGGTGGCCGAGCACGAGATCAACATAGATATGGTCCTGCAGAACATCTCGAAGGTGGAGACCGGGAAAACCGATATCACCTTCACCCTGCCCCGCTCCGACGGCCAGCGGGCCGTGGAGATGCTGGCCGGGCACCAGAGCGAGATCGGCTTCTCCCAGGTGCTCTACGACGATCACATCGGCAAGGTGTCGCTGGTCGGCGCCGGTATGAAGAGCCACCCGGGCGTCACCGCGACCTTCTGTGAGGCGCTGGCCGAGGCCGGGATCAATATCGATCTCATCTCCACCTCCGAGATCCGCATCTCGGTGCTGGTCAAGGACACCGAACTCGACGACGCGGTGCAGGTGCTGCACCGGGCATTCGATCTCGGCGGCGACGAGGTCGCCGTCGTCCACGCCGGAACGGGGCGATAACCGATGGGTGTTCGTGTAGGGGTCGTCGGCGCGACCGGACAGGTCGGCGCCGTGATGCGCGCACTGCTGGAGCAGCGGGATTTCCCCGCCGACGAGGTGCGGTTCTTCGCCTCGTCCCGGTCGGCGGGGAAGAAACTGCCGTTCCGGGGCGGCGAGATCGTGGTGGAGGACACCGAGACCGCGGACCCGTCCGGTCTCGATATCGCGCTGTTCTCGGCCGGCGCCACCATGTCGCGGGTGCAGGCGCCGCGGTTCGCGGCCGCCGGGGTGACCGTGATCGACAACTCCTCGGCCTGGCGTAAGGATCCGGACGTCCCGCTGGTGGTCAGCGAGGTCAATCCGGAGCAGACCCGCAATCTCACCAAGGGCATCATCGCCAATCCGAACTGCACCACGATGGCCGCGATGCCGGTGCTGAAACCGCTGCACGACGCGGCGGGGCTGCAGCGGCTGATCGTGTCCAGCTATCAGGCGGTGTCCGGTAGCGGGCTGGCCGGTGTCGAGGAACTCGCCTCGCAGGCCCGCGCCGTGATCGACGACGCCGAGAAGCTCACCCACGACGGTCGCGCGGTGGATTTCCCTGCCCCGAACAAATACGTGGCCCCCATCGCGTTCAATGTGCTGGCGCTGGCGGGCTCGCTGGTCGACGACGGTTCCGGTGAGACCGACGAGGACCAGAAACTGCGCAACGAGAGCCGCAAGATTCTCGGCCTGCCGGATCTGCTGGTCAGCGGCACCTGCGTCCGGGTCCCGGTGTTCACCGGACACTCGCTGTCGGTGAACGCCGAATTCGCCGACCCGGTTTCGGTGCAGCGGGCGCAGGAGATCCTCGCCAAGGCGCCCGGCGTGAAACTGGTGGATCTGCCCACCCCGCTGGAGGCCGCCGGCCGCGACGAATCACTGGTGGGCCGTATCCGCCAAGACCCGGGTGTTCCGGACGGCCGTGGATTGGCGCTGTTCATCTCCGGCGACAATCTGCGTAAGGGTGCGGCGCTGAACACCATCCAGATCGCCGAGGTACTGCTCGAAGACCGCTGAGCGGATATGCCCCGGCCCGTTCGTTCGGGCCGGGGCATATTCATGTCTTCTTCCGGGCTCCCGTTCAGCCGCGGATACCCGGCGTCCGCGGATCGTCGCCCAGGCAGATCAGCAGCGCGCATCCGGGCGGGGCGTCGGTGAACGGGGCGGCGAGCGGCTGTCCCAGGCAGGCCAGCACATCGCAGCCCGGATACGCCGATCCACCGATACCGAAAACGGCCAGCAGGATATCGGTGTCGATATAGGAGTCCGGGTCGGCCTGGACCGGCGGCTCGATATAGGGACCCGGATCGGTGACCGGCGGCTCCCGGAACGCCGCCATCAGGAGCCGGAAGAACTCGTGCGGCAACTCGTCGGTGTTCTGCAGGATCCCGGCCGGCCCGTACCGGCTGATATTGCCGAATGCCCCGGTCCATACGACCACGAGATCCAGGCTCGGCATCACGAAGACGTTCTGCATACCCGCCCCGGCCATGGCGTAGGTGTCCGGCGGGAGGAACGACGCGTTCTCCGCGCACCCGGCGCCGGTCCAGAACAGGTAGCCGTAGCAGGGATTGGTGGGTGAGGGCGCGGTGGCGCGGGCGAGATAGTCCGCGGGAACGAGCTGCCGCCCGTTCCAGTTGCCGCCGTTGGCCACCAGCAGTCCGAGCTTCGCCAGATCGTCGGGCGGGATGAGCAGATGCGCGTAGCCGTAGGTGTGACCGGTCCGGTCGCGCGCCCAATACCAGTCGCCGCGGGCGATACCCAGCGGTGTGAACAGCTCGCGCTGCGCGAATTCCTGGAGCGGTTCGCCGAGTGCCAGCTCCAGCACATAGGACAGCAGATCCACGGTGCGCTGGCTGTAGGTGAATACCGTTCCGGGCTCATGATCCAGCGGCACGCCCAGGGCCTGTACGGCACTGTTGGGGTCGATGGGGATGGCCCCGGTGATGCCCTCGGTGACCACCCCGGTCCGCATTCCGGAGGTTTCGGTGAGCAGGTTGCGCACTGTGATCGCTCGTCGCTCCTGATCACCCAGTCCCGGCGGCAGATACCGGTCGATCGGCGCGTCGATATCCAGCAGGCCGCGCCCGGCGGCCATACCGCTGAGCAGCGAGACCACACTCTTGGTGACGCTCCAGACATTCCACGGCAGATGCCCGGTCCGCGCGTTGCCGGGCCCTTCCCCGACCAGGCAGTTGTGCCGGAAGATCTGGACGTTCAACCGGTTCCGGCCACCGGCGAAGGCCAGAGCGCCGGCCAGCCGGTCCGGATCGAAGCCGGCCTGCTCTGGCCGCGCACGCTGCGGTTCGCGGGCCGAGGAGACCCCGCATACCGCTTCCGGAGGTTCGGGATCCGCGTGTGCCTGGGTCGCGAAAATCTGCCCGGCCACCAGTAGTACCGCCGTAACCCCCGCCAGGAGCCCGCCCGAACGCGCCATGCGGATCACCCTAATGCGCCGGGCGCGTCGTTGCCGGTTTCCGCGCCCCGGGAACGGCGAGCCCCCGGCCGATCGGTACCGGCCGGGGGCGCTCGCTGACCGGCCGCCGTGTCGGCGCCGGTCCGCTTCTTCCTACAGCAGGCCGAACCAGTACACGGCACAGGCCAGGGCCCAGAGGACCAACGTATCCATCGACACTCCCACTTCTGTCGTTGCGGATGCCTCCATGATGCCCGACGTGCCCGCCGCCGCGGGCCGGTCCGCCGAACCCGTGGCACGACCTTGTCCGCGCTGTGACGGGCCGTGTTCGCAGCGTTATAAGTCGGCGTTAAGGGGCTGCCAAGCGGTGGGCCGCAGAGTTGTCTCATAGCCGGAACAGACCGGCGGACACAGCGAGAAGGAAACCGAGATGAACACCGAGCCGATCACCACACCGGCCGGCGCCGCCGGCGGACAGACCGCGGTGCCGAGTATCGAAATGTATGCGCCCGGCCGCCCGGCCGGTCGCACCGAGCCCGGCGTCTTCGGCACCCGCCAGTAGCCGAAGCCGCCGTCGAAGGTCCGGGATATGGGCCGGTGCCTGGGGAGGACCCGGCACATATCCCGATCGGGGCGCGGATCCTCGGATCCGTGGCGGGGTGGGAGGTGGTTCCGGCGTCCGGGGAGGAGATCCGGAACCGCCTCGGGGGCGAAGGGGGTCCGGGAAACCGGGTGGGCCGGTCTGCCTCGTGGGGTGGCAGACCGGCCCGGGAATGAAGGTCGTGCGCCGGACCGGTCTCGCGGGGTGACCGGTCCGGCGGGTCGGCGATACGAATCGGCTCTTCCGGATGCTCAGCAGCGGAATCGGCGTACCACAGAGTTCGGCCGACCCGCCGCCGCGAAAGGTAACCGCTGGAAATCGGCGACAGCAGACGACCGTTGGAATCGACGGTCGATCGGACGGCACAGTGTCGGTACGTCCGTTCGGCCGGTGGATGAAGAAATCCTCATCGGGGGCTCACGGTGCGATCATCGGGGTCCGGCATAGTGTCTGTTATGTCCGGTTCTCGCTCTTTCGCCGCCATGCTCGTTCTGGCCGGCGCCGCCGCGGTGGTGCTGGTCGGGTTCGTGCTCACCCGCTCACCCGAACCCGAACTCGATCCGTCGTCGGTATCGGTCAGTGTGGCGCCGACCTCCCCGGCCGGATCCGCTCCGAGGCAGAATGGGAGCGATTCCGGGACGAGTGGGACGGCGCGGGTGCCCGCCGACGCGCCCACGCCCCGGCCGGGTACGGTACCGCAGAGTGTCGCACCGGTCCCGCCGGCCGGTCCCGCGGCCCCGGCTCCTGGTCCCGCGGCCCCGGCTCCTGGTCCCGCGGCTCCGGCTCCTGGTCCCGCGGCTCCGGCGCCCGGTCCCGTGGTGCCCGCGCCGGGCCCGGCGGCGCCCGCGCCTTCTCCGGGTGACGACGACGCCGACGACGCGTTCGACGACGATGCGGACGACGGTATGGACGACGACGGCCCGTCCGGCAGCGATGATTGATTGCGAACCCGAGCGCACCGTCCCCACCCCGGCGCAACCCGTGTCCCCGATCGATCGACCCGCTGATCCACCGCTGGGCCCGGTCCGAGCCCTGCCGTCTCGGCGCGGGTCCCGGTTGCCGGCCCGCTGGAAGATCACCGCCTGGATCATGCTCACCACATTCGTACTGCTGGTGGTGGTACTGGTCACCGCCCGCAACCTGCTGCTGCGGGAGGTGGATACGCGCGCCAATGCCGATATCGCGCAGGAGGCCGCCGAGTTCCGGACCTTCGCCGCCGAAGGGGTCGACCCGACCACGACCCAACCGTTCACCTCGGTGCGGCGCCTGCTCGAGATCTATCTGCTGCGGCAGTCCCCGGGCGACGGCGAGGTGATGGCCGGCATCGTCGACGGCAGGCAACTCGGCAGCGTCCGGGGGGACCCACCTCCCGAGGCGGCCGGTCCGGAATTGTTCACCGCGGCGGCCGCCTCGGAGAAGACCGCCGGAGTGGTCGCGTCCGCGGCCGGTGAGATGCGCTGGGGCCGGGTGGATGTGGATTCCGGCACCGAACGCGGGTCGTTCGTGGTGGCGGCGTTCACCGAGGTCGGCCGCGCGGGTGTGGACCGGACGATGCGCACCATCGCCGCGGTGTCACTGGCCGGGCTGGTGCTTTCCACGGGAGTCGCCTATCTGGTCGCCGGCCGGATCCTGCTCCCGGTGCGGACCGTGCGGGCGGTGGCCGCCGAAATCGGCGAGACCGATCTCACCGCGCGGGTCCCGGTGGAGGGCCGCGACGATATCGCCGCCCTGGCACAGACCTTCAACGAGATGCTCGACCGGCTCGAGCACGCGTATACGACCCAGCGTCAGTTCGTCGACGACGCGGGTCACGAATTGCGCACCCCGATCACGGTTGTGCGGGGACATCTGGAGCTGCTCCCCGAGGAGCCGGAGGAACGCCGCCGCACGCTGGCGCTGGTCGATTCGGAGCTGGCGCGGATGGGCCGGCTGGTCTCGGACCTGCTGATGCTCGCCAAGGCCGAACAGCCCGATTTCGTGGTGCCGCGGCCGGTGGATATCGCCCAGACCATGCTGGATATCGAATCCAAGGTGCAGGCCCTGGGCGAACGCCGCTGGCATCTGATGGAGGTGGCCGAAGGGACCGCCTGGATCGACGCCCAGCGGGTCACCCAGGCGATGCTGCAACTGGCCGCGAACGCGGTCGCGCATACCGCCGAGGGCACAACTGTGCAGCTGGGATCGCGTTTCGGCGGTGAGGACTCCGCGCGGACGATCTCGCTGTGGATCTCCGACCAGGGGCCGGGAGTACGACCCGAGGACGCCCCGGTGATCTTCGACCGGTTCCGTCGTGGACCCGGGCCGCGTGGTGCCGACCGCCGGTCCGGCGCCGGGCTGGGGCTGGCCATAGTGCGAGCCATCGCCGACGGCCACCACGGTTCGGCCTGGGTCCGCAGTGTGCCGGGCGACGGCGCCACCTTCGGGCTGGACCTGCCTGCCGATCCGGTCGCGCATACCGGCCGTGAAGCGGGCGACCCGAACGAGCACAGGGGGAACGGATGAGCCGGATCCTGATCGCCGAAGACGATATCCATATCGTGTCCTTCGTCGGGAAAGGGCTGCGGGCCGCCGGTTACCGCACCGAGCACGCCGCGGACGGCGAAACCGCGCTCCTGATGGCCCGGTCCGGCGTCTTCGACATGGTGATCCTCGATATCGGCCTGCCGTCGATGGACGGATTCACCGTATTGCGCCGGCTGCGGGGCGAGGGGGTGCGCACACCGGTGGTGGTGCTCACCGCGCGCGACAGCGTCGACGATACGGTCGCGGGCCTGGAGGGCGGGGCGAACGACTATATGACCAAACCGTTCCAGTTCGCCGAACTGCTGGCGCGGGTCAGGCTGCGTCTGCAGGACGACGCCACGGTGGGCGCGCCCACCGACACTCTCGCGCACCACGGTCTCGTTCTCGATCTCCGGTCGCGCCGGGCGCATGTCGACGGGCGGGCCGTGGATCTCACCGCTCGCGAATTCGGGCTGCTCGAGGTGTTCCTCCGGCATCCCGACCAGGTGCTGAGCCGGGAACAGATTCTCGGCCAGGTGTGGGGCTACGATTTCGACCCCGCCTCCAATGTGGTCGACGTCTATGTCCGGGCCCTGCGCGCCAAGATCGGCGCCCAGCGGTTGCAGACGGTACGGGGGATGGGATACCGCCTCTCGTGACCGTCACCGAGTTCCGCACCGTCCCGCGCCGGGCCCGCGCCGGGGGTTCGGCGCGCACCGAGCGTGCGGTCGAGTGGGCGCCGTTGCTCGGTGCCGCCGCGGGTTTCCTGATCTGTCTCGGCCCGGCGATCGCCGCGGCGACCGGTGATCTCGGCCGGGACGCGTTCGTGACCCTGGCGATCTTCGTGGCCGCGGTGTGGATGTGGGTTTTCGCGCCGGTCCCCGATACCTATGTCGCCTTGGGCGCGGCGGTCGCGCTGGTCGTGGCCGGCCCCATCGACACCGACACCTTCACCGGCACCCTCGGCGATTCGGTGATCTGGCTCCTCGTCGGCTCCTTCGTGATCGCGGCGGCCGTGACCGCGAGCGGGCTGGCCGCCCGGATCGCCGCGCGCGTCCTCACCGTCGCCCGGACCCCTCGGCAACTGGTTCACCTGCTGACCGCAGTGCTGCTCCTGACCACCTTCGCCGTTCCCGCGACCTCGGGCCGGGCCGCGCTGGCCCTGCCGGTATTCCTGGCCCTCGCCGCGGTGTTGCGCGGGCGCCCGCAGCTGGTGCTGGTGCTCGCTATCGCCATCCCGTCGGTGATCCTGTTCTCGGCGGTAGGTTCGCTACTGGGCGCGGGCGCGCACCTGATCACCAGTGAGATCGTCGCGGCCGCCACCGGCCGGGAGTTCGCTTTCCTGCAATGGATGATGCTCGGGCTGCCGCTGGCGCTGGTCTGGTCGCATCTCGCCGCCGAGGTGGCGCTGCTGCTCTTCGCTGCCCGCGCCGAACGCCGGACGCCGTTGCGGGTGCCAGCCGACGCCTTCGACGACGCCGGGCCCGGGGTCCGTGGTCCGCTGACCGCACCGCAGCGGCGGATGATCCTGCTGCTCGCGGGCGTGATGCTGCTGTGGTGCAGCGAACGGCTGCACGGTATCGATCCGGCGGTCGTCGCGGTGCTGGGTGCGTTGCTCGCGACCGCGCCGAAAATCGGGGCAACCACCCTGCCCGCCGCGGCGAAGACCATCCCCTGGACCCTGCTGCTGTTCATGGCGGCCACGCTGTGCCTGGGAATCGCCCTCACCACCAGCGGCGCGTCGGATTGGCTGGGATCCCTCGTATTCGGCCCGGTCCGCTCGCTCGGCGCGGCCGCGACCCCCGCCTTCCTGGTTGTCACGGTGGTGATATCGCTGTCGGCGCATCTGGTGGTCCAATCCCGGTCCGCGCGGTCGGCGGTGCTGATCCCGATCGTCGTCGCCACCGCGCCCGCCGTCGGCGCCGATCCGCTGGCGGCGGCCTTCCTCTCGACCGCCGCGGCGGGCTACTGCCACACCATGACCGGTTCGGCCAAACCGATGGCCGTCTTCGCCGAATCCGATGGTGTGCCGGGATTCCGGGCCGGCCAGCTGCTGCGCTACTCCGCGGTCGTCGCCCCGCTGTCGGTCGCGCTGCTCCTCGCGTTCGCGGTCTGGGTCTGGCCGTACCTGGGCCTGGCGCCCACCGACTGACCCCGCCGCTGTTCAACCCCCTCGAAAGGCATATCGATGACTCTCCGCGTACCGCAGCGCATACTTGTCGCCCCGAGCGGGTTCAAGGAAAGCCTCGATGCCGAACCGGTCGCCTTCGCGATCGCCGCCGGCCTGCGACGGGTACTGCCCGGTGTCCATGTGGATCTCGCGCCGATCGCAGACGGCGGCGAGGGCACCGCGTCCATGCTCGCCGCGACCACCGGCGGTGTGCTGTGCCCGCTCGAGGTCACCGGCCCCGTCGGCATACCGGTCGGATCACATTGGGCGCGACTGGGTCCGGTGGCGCCGGCCACGGCGGTGGTGGAGGTGGCGGCCGCGGCGGGTCTGCGGCAGGTGCCACGCGATATGCGGGATCCGGCCGCCACCACGACCTACGGTGTCGGTCAGCTGATCGCCGCCGCGCTGGACGGGGGTGCGTCCACGATCGTCGTCGGCTGCGGTGATTCCGGGACCTGCGACGGCGGTGCCGGTGCCCTTCAGGCCCTGGGTGCCCGGATACTGGACGCTCGCGGCCGGGAGATCGGCCGGGGTGGTGGTGAGCTCGCCCGCGCCGCCCGCCTCGACCTGTCCGGCCTGCACCCTCGTCTCGATGCCGCGGCGGTGGTGGTCGCGGGCAATCCGCACAATGTGCTGTGCGGGCCACGCGGCGTGGCACGGGTTTTCGGACCGCAGAAGGGTGCGGGCCGGGCGGAGGTCGAGGCGCTGTCGGCCGCCCTGGAGAACTGGGCGGCGATTCTGGAACGTGACGGCCGCGCCACCGGTGATCTGCGCACCGGCCCGGTCACCGGTGCGTCGGGCGGTCTGGGTGCGGGATTGGCCGCCGGTCTCGGCGCGCGGTTGCGGTCCCGGTTCGAGGCGCTGCTGGATTCCGGGCTCACCGGTGCCGATCTCGACCGCCGGATCGCCCGGGCGGACCTGGTGATCACCGCCGAGGGGGCGATCGACCTGCAGACACCGCACGGCAAGGTGCCCGCCGAAATCGCCAGGCGCGCCCGGAGCCACGGTGTTCCGGTGGTGGCCCTGGCCGGATCGCTGGGCGAGGGCGCGCCGCTGGTCCACGACGTCGGCATCGGTGCCATCGCCTCCATCATCCCGGTGCCGATGCCGATGTCGGAGGCGGTCGCCGATACCGAACGCCTGCTCACCGACGCGACCGAACGGATGATGCGCATGATCCTGGTCGGCGGCGCGCTCTCGGTCCGGCTGGGGCGAGGCGACGACCGGCCACGCGCTCCGGGCGTCCGCCGCGGCGCCGGACCTCGTATCGGCGCGGCCGCCCGGGGCCGGGCGCGGGGGCAGCGCCGCTGAGCGCGGAGAAGGCCGGGGCGCGGTCAGCCTGCGATCGTGCCGATCCGGCCGGTGGGGTAGTCGGGGAGGGCGTAGCTCTCGGTCGCGGCCAGCATCCGGCTCATCAGGGGTTGCAGCGGCCGTGACATCGCCACCCGGGTCAGTGCCCGGCCGGCCCGGATCCCCAACCGGCTGTTCGGTGCCATCGCCTTCACTCCGCCCGGTGGCAGTTCCTGGGCGGTATCGACGAACGGGCGCAGGACCTCGGAGTACCGGGCGAGCGCGGCGGCGGGCCGGTCCGGTGTCCGCGCGAGTTCACCGGTCAGAACGTACGCTCCGACCAGCGCCATCGCGGTGCCCTGCCCGGTGAGCGGGGACCCGCAGTAGCCGGCATCGCCGACCAGCGCGACCCGCCCGGTCGCCCACTGGGGCATGGTGATCCGCGCCATTTCGTCGAAGTAGAAATCGTCCGCCGTGTCCACGGCGGCGATGATCTCCGGGCAACGCCAGCCGCCGCCGGCGAGCCGGTCCCGGATCAGCCGCTGCTGTGCCGCCGTATCGCGGCGAAAGGCCGGATCGGCGGGCTGCCGGATCGTGACGAGCGCTTTGGAGGTGGCCGGATCCGCATCCGGGCGCAGGCCCGCCATGGCCCCGCCCGGCAGCGAATGGATTGTCATCCAGTGCGGTTCGATTCCCGCGGGTGTCGGCATGGTGAAGTACGAGGTGTAGGCACCGAGGTAGGTACTGAACTGTTCCTCCGGTCCGAAAGCCAGCCGCCGGGTGACCGAGTGCAGGCCGTCGGCACCGACGACGAGGTCGTATTCCTCGCTGTGCCCGGAGGCGAATTCCACCGTTACCCCCTCCGCGTGCTCGCGCAGCCCGCGCAGGTGTTCGCCGTAGCGGTAGTCGATCCCGGGTACGCCGGCCGCCTCGTGCACGGCATCGAGCAAAACCTGGTTCAGGTCACCGCGGGTGATCTCGATTTCCGCGACGGCCCCGTTCCCGCCGAATGCCTCGGCCGGCATCCGCAGGACCACCCGGCCGGTCCCGTCGACATGCACCATCCCGCGTTCGTCGAGCTGCCGGCGCCGGATCCCCGGCATCAGGCCCATGCGCTCGGCGACGACCCGGCTGGGTCCGCGCAGATCCACCGCCTGGCCACCCGGCCGGGGCGCGGGAGAACGCTCGACCACGGTCGGCCGGATGCCGCTTCGCAGTAGTTGCAGGGCCACGGCGTTACCGGCGATTCCGCCACCGGAGATCAGCACTCGGAGGCCGGCGGGGTTGGAGTGAGTGGTCATCGCGCTCTCGTTTCGATTGTTCGATCGTCTTAGACAAATGTCTAACACAGATTTAGAACAGATGTCTAGAACAATCGTCTAAGACGTGATCTAGAGTGGGGGTATGGGAAACAAGGAGGACCTGCTGGCCGCCGCCCGGACCTGCATCTACGAGCGCGGATTCGCCGGCACCACGGCGCGCGATATCGCGACCGCCGCCGGGGTCAGCCTGGCCGCCATCGGCTACCACTTCGGCTCGAAGGACAGGCTGCTCACCGAAGCGTTCACCGACGAGAGCGGCCGGGTGATCGGCGACGAACTGGAGCGGCGGATCCGGGCCGGGGCGGGGAAATCGCCCGGTGCGGCCTTTCCCGCGGTGTTCGACGGTATGGCCGAACTCTTCGCCCGGCACCGCGATGTGCTGGTGGCCAGTGCCGAGAACGTGGTGCGGATCTACCGCACCCCCGGCGAACAGGCCCGGATGGGGGAATTGAGCGACACCGCGGCCACCGAGATGGCGGGCTTCTTCACCGAGGCCCACCCCGGGATCGGGGACGCTCGCGCCCGCGCATTGGCCGAGTTCTACCTGGTGGTTCTCAACGGACTCGTGCTCACCTGGATGAGCAACCCGGAGGGCGAACTACCTTCCGGCGCCGACCTCGCCGAGGCCCTGGCCGCGCTGTCCACGTAGACCCGCGGTCGTGTGGCATCGAACCGGAACGAGAAAGGCCCCTGACAAGAGTCAGGGGCCTTATCGTGTCTCGACCAACACGAGTCGGGGTGGCGGGATTTGAACCCACGACCTCTTCGTCCCGAACGAAGCGCGCTACCAAGCTGCGCCACACCCCGTGAAGCGGACCTGAGGTAGCTTACATCAGGTCCGGGCCGGATATGAAACCGCCTGTTCAGGGCTATTTCTACCGGCCGACCGGGCGCTCAGCGGGCGACGGCCTGCGTGGTCGAGACGCCGTGGCCGGATTCGGTGGCCGGCTTCTTCGGCGGCACCGCGACCAGGGTGAGCAGGGTCGCCTCGGGCCGGCAGCAGAAGCGGTAGGGCGCCCACGGTGAGGTGCCGATACCGGCGGAGACGTGCAGGCGGGTGTGCGCACCCCATTTCGACGGGCCCTTCACCCGGGAGCGATCGATATCGCAGTTGGTGACGAGGGCGCCGTAGCCGGGCAGGCACAGCTGCCCGCCGTGGGTGTGCCCGGCCAGGACCAGGTCGTAGCCGTCCTCGGCGAAACGGTCGAGAACCCGCGGTTCCGGCGAATGGGTGAGACCGAGGCGCAAGTCGGCGAGGGGATTGGGGGCCCCGGCGATGGTGTCGTAGCGGTCGCGGCGCAGATGCGGATCGTCGACGCCCGCACTGGCGATCCGGATACCGCCCACCTCGATATCGCGCCGGATATGGGTGAGGTCCAGCCAGCCGCGTTCGGTGAACGCCGCGCGCAGATCCTTCCACGGCAGCGGTGCCCCGTGCACCCGCTTGTGGTTCTTGTCGAAGTACTTCAGCGGGTTCTTGGGGACCGGCGCGAAGTAGTCGTTGCTGCCGAAGACGAACAGGCCGGGCCGGGACAGCAGCGGGCCCAGCGATTGCACCACGGCCGGGACCGCCTTCTGGTGCGACAGGTTGTCGCCGGTGTTGATCACCAGGTCCGGCTCCAGCCGGTCCAGTTCGCGCAGCCACTGCTGTTTGAGCTTCTGCCCGGGGGTCATATGCAGATCGCTGATGTGCAACACCCGCAGCGGCGCCGAACCCGGCCGCAGGACCGGCATGGTGGTTTCGCGCAGAACGAAGGCGTTGCGTTCGATCAGTGAGGCGTAGCCGACTCCGGCCGCCGCGGCTCCGGCGGCGCCGAATGCGGTTCGGCGGAGGACCGACGTCGAGATCACGGGCATTTGCCCAGCATAGGTGACCGGCACCCGGTACGCGCAGCGTGTTGAGCCACAGTTACGGGGCCATGGCGCCGCGATGACCCTGCGTAACGGTCCGTGAGAAGGCTGTGGCCTTGGAAAACGAGGAGTCGCGCAGGAGGCGGACACGCGCACGGTTCGCGGGTTAACCGGTGGGCGTGGCGGGGCGCAGCGGCTACCGTTGCGCGCATGTCGGAACTGAAATCGAAGCTGCGCGCCGATATGACCGCCGCGATGAAGGCCAAGGATTCGCTGCGTCTGAACACGCTGCGGATGCTGCTGGCCGCGGTGCAGACGGCCGAGGTCGCCGGGAAGGAAGCCCGCGAGCTCTCCGACGCCGAGATCGTGGGGGTTCTCACCAAGGAGTCCAAGAAGCGCAACGAGTCCGCCGAGATCTACACCCAGGCGGGCCGCGGCGAACTGGCGGCCAACGAGCACGCCGAGGCGCGGATCATCGACGAATATCTGCCGACCCAGCTCACCGAGGCGGAGGTGGCCGATCTCGCCGATACCGCGATCGCCCAGGTCGCCGAGGAACTCGGCGAGCGCCCGGGGATGCGGCAGATGGGTCAGGTCATGAAGGTCGCCACCGCGCTGGCCGGGGGTAAGGCCGACGGGTCCCGGATCTCCGCGGCGGTGAAGGCGCGGCTCTGAGCCGCGCCTTCACCACGGGGGTCAGCGGGGGATCGGCACCGGTATCGGGAGCGGCGGCAGGAACGGCGGCAACGGCAGGCCGGGTGCGTTCGGCGGCGGCGCCGCGGGGCGTCCGGGCGCCGGTGCTTCCCGGATGGTGCCGTCACTGAGGTAGATCGTCACCTGCGAACCCGGAATGGCCGAACCGTTCGGGGTCGAGCCGGTGACCGTGCCCTTCGGTGCCGACCCCGGAGCGTTCACCGAGGTGACCTTGAATCCGGCGCCGGTCAGAGCCGCGGTGGCCTCGCCCGCCGACATCCCGACCACATCGGGTACCTGCGCGTTCTCCGCACCGCGGACATATTTCTCGTCGACGGGCGGCAGCACCGGAGGCGGGTATTTCGACGCCGCGCCCTTCACCGCGGCGAACCACGTCCGGGCCGGTTCGTTACCGCCGAACAGGCCGTTGGCGTCGCTGGCGGGGCAGTTGCGCAGCGGGAAGGAGCAGATCTCGCCGGGGGTCGGGCTGTCGCCGTAGACGTAGGTGGCTCCGGCCATCGAGTTGGTGAAGCCGAGGAAGGCCGAAGAGCGGTGGCTTTCGGTGGTGCCGGTCTTGGCCGCCACCGGCCAGTCCCAGCCGGTGGATCCGGCCGCCGCCGAGGCGGTACCGCCGCCGCTGTGGTCCTTGCCCATGGCGTTGGCCAGGGTGTTGGCCAGGCCCGGTTCCACGACCTGCTCGCAGGCCTGTTCGGTGAGCGGCAC
>NZ_JBSFRU010000023.1:0-35783 GCF_053589395.1 Nocardia sp. NPDC003345 | reverse complement strand
CCGATGTCATGTTCCCCGAGTTCGAGATGTTTCTCGGCTTGGAACGGGCTGCCTGCAAGATCTTCTCGTGGCAATCGACAACACTGCCGGGGCTGGTCCAAACGCCGGACTACCGACGCGCGACGTGGGATATTTCCACCGCACTCGGGGCTCAAATCGATCTCGACCGAGAGCTCGGCTTGCTCCGGAAGCGCCAGGAACGGTTGCAGGACTCACCTGGCTTCAGCCTCGAGGTCGCACTCGGCGAGTCGGCGCTTCGGCACGTAATCGGCGACGCCGGGACCATGGCAGCCCAGTTGGACCACCTCGTCGAGCTCTGTGCCTCGCCGACCGTGTCTTTGCGGGTAGTTCGATTCGATGCTCCCAACCACAGCGGTTTGGCAGCGAAGGATTTCGTGTACCTGACGTTTCCGGAGCATTTGAATCCCGTACTGACGGAGCCTCCTGTCGTATACGTGGAAGGCTTCACCGGGGCGCTGTACCTCGACAAGCCGGGCGAAATCGACCAGTATCAGGCAGCCCGCGACTCCATACTGCACGTAGCATTGGACGAGCGAGAAACACAGCGCTTCATCGAGGCGACGGCAAGGGAGTATCGGGCGTGAACATCGACCTATCCGGCGCAGTATGGTTCAAGAGCAGTCGCAGCCTCAGTGGAAAAGACTGCGTCGAAGTCGCCCATCTGACCAGTGGGATGGTGGGGGTGCGGGACTCCAAGAACCCCACCGGCCCCGCCCTGGTTTTCGGTCCGGGGGAGTGGGACTCCTTCACCGCTGGTCTGCGCGCGGCCGGATCGAAGCCGACCGCCTGAGCAATTCGGGTTAATTCGGAGGTGTCGACACTCCCGCCGAGCGGGAGTGTTCGGTCCCGCATCAGGTCGCCTGGTTCGTCTCGGGGAACCGACCCCTACGCGCTGCTCAGACCCCCGCTGGCTGATCGATCGCGGCCTCGTAGAAGGCGTCCGCGAGCGCCATGATTACAGCGCTGATACCGGGCCCGTCGCTGAAGAAGTAGTCGGACATGGTGTTGTGGGCTTCCTGGTTGTCGAGAACCGCCTCGGTGACCGCCGCCTGGAAGTCCTGCGACTCCATGAACTGCTTCTTCGAGTTCACCTTTGTCTGGTTGACGAGGTCCGGGTAGGCGAGCAGTCGCTGCACCAGTCCCTGCACGAAGTCGCGGACCTGCGACGCCGTGAACGCCTCGGCGCCGAAGAGGTCGTTCATCTTGTCGATGACGACCTGTAGCGCCACGTACTTCGGTTCCTTCCGGGTGCCGGTGCCCGCCGCGCCGATGCCCGTGAGCACACCGTCACCGGTCAATGCGATATCGACCGCGGCGGCCTTGGTGTGTTTGACCCCAACCAGGACCACGTCGGAGAGATCGACTTCCGCGGTCCAGGAGGAGTCCGCGATGACCTTCTCCAGGAGCCGCAGGAAGATCGACAGCATCTCCATGTACGGGTCGCCGTAGTCGACGATCTGGCTCATGAAATCGTAGAGCCGGACGTAGGTGGAGACGTCTTTGCGGAACAGGTCGAGGGTGTTCAGCGTGACCTTGTCGTCGGCCTCGAGCGCCGTCGCGTAGCGGCGGGCGAAGTCGTTCTTGGCCGGGCTGATCGCGGCCGAGAGCGCGCTGTTGCCCTTGCGGGTGACCCATAGTTCGGCCACATGGCGCACCTGTTCCGGCGTGTAGATGCCGGCCTGGGCGAGCTTGTCGGCGAGGTGGACCACGACGTACGGGTCGGTCTCGGTCTCCAGCGTGGCATTGGTGAAATACGGCTCGAACGCGGCGCGGATGGCCTCGGGTTCGTTCACGAAGTCGATCACGAACGTTTTGCGTTTCCGCTCCCCGCTCGCCGTGCGATGGGTGCGGTTGAGCCGCGACAACGTCTGCACGGCGGTGATCCCGGAGAGTTTTTTGTCGACATACATCGCCGAGAGCAGCGGCTGGTCGAATCCCGTCTGGAACTTGTTGGCGACCAGCATGATCTTGTATGTCGCGCCCTTGAAGGCGGCGGCCAGATCCGCACCGGCGCCGGGGTTCATATTGGCTTCGGTGAACTCGTCGTCCTTACTGGGCTGCGGCCCCCAGTCCGACGCCCACTTCTCGTCCTCGGCCATCGTCACCGAGCCGGAGAAGGCGACCAGGGTGCGGTAGTTGTAGGAAGAGTCCCGGGCGGCCCGCTTGGCGATATAGGCGTCGATCGCCTTCTTGTACTTCACCGCGGCCTTGCGGGAGCCGGTCACGACCATCGCCTTCGCCTTGCCCTCCAGCAGGTGAGCGACATTGACGTGGAAGTGCTCGACGATGATCTGCACTTTCTGGCTGATATTGGTTGGGTGCAGTGTCACCCACCGCATCAGCCCCTTCCGCGCCGCGGCCTCCTCCACCTCGCCACCGTCACCGGCCTCGGCGTTTCCGGCGATCTTCAGTGCGGTGTCGTAGGTCTGGTACCCCTTGAGCACGTCGAGGATGTAGCCCTCCTCGATCGCTTGGCGCATCGAGTAGAGGTGGAATTCGACCGGTTTCCCGTCCGGCCCCTTGCGGCCGAACAGTTCCAGGGTCTTGTTCTTCGGCGTCGCCGTGAACGCGAAATAGGAGATGTTCTCCGACTCGGCCCGCTCGGTCATCTCCGAGGCCAGGACCGCCTCGACATCGACCGCCCCGCCCTCCTGGATCTCCTCGATCTCCTCCGCCGTCAGCACCGCCTTGAGCTTGGAGGAGATCTGGCCCGACTGTGAGGAGTGCGCCTCGTCCGCGATCACCGCGAACCGCCGCCCCTTCAACGACGAGTCGGCCCGGATCTCGCCGAGCGCGAACGGGAAGGTCTGCACCGTCACCGCGATGATCAGCTCACCGTTCTTCAACGCCGTCGCCAGCAGCCCGGATTTCGACTTCGCCCCCGCCTTGCGGACATCCTCCGGACTGATCGTGGTCACGATCTTCCCCGACCCGTCGATCTGCCGGATCGCCTCCTGCAGTTGCCCGTCGAGTACGGTCCGGTCCACGACTACGATCACCGAGTCGAAAACCTTCTCGTCGTCCAGGTGCAGCCGCGCCAGCCGATGCGCCGTCCAGGCGATGGTGTTCGTCTTCCCCGACCCCGCCGAATGCTCGATCAAATAGCGCTGCCCCACCCCTTCCTCGCGCACCGCGGCCACGATATTCGTCACGGCCTCCCACTGGTGGAACCGAGGGAACAGCATGCTCGTCCGCCGCACCGACGTCCCCGTCGCGACGTCCCACTCCTCCTTGGTGTCAACGATCATCAGCCGGCCAATTATGTTGAGCCAGGCGTCCTTCTGCCAGACCCGCTCCCACAGGTAGGCGGTCGCCGACCTCTTCTTGGTACCAGGCGGATTACCCGCGGCGCCGTCGTGACCCATGTTGAATGGCAGGAAGTGCGTCTTCTCACCCTCGAGCCGGGTGGTCATCGCGGCCAGGTCATTGGAGACCGCGAAATGGACCAGCGCCCGATGCCCGAACGACAACAGTGGCTCCGGCCGTCCGTTGGTCATCGGCTGCCGCTTCTTGCGGTATTGGTTGATCGCCTCGTCAAGAGACTGGGTGAAGTCGGTTTTCAGCTCGACGGTGGCGACCGGGAGCCCGTTGACGAAGAAGACCAGGTCGATGCTGCGCGTGTCAGCGGTGGAGAAATACACCTGCTGCATCACCCGCACCCGCATCGCCGCGTACTGCTCGGTGGTGGTCGCGTTCAAGCTGGTCTCGGGGCGGAACTGCGCCATCTTCAGCCGGCCACCGCTGATGTACTGCACTCCGTTACGCAGAATGTTCAGCGTTCCGCCGCCATGTTCGAGAGGCTTGTCGAGTGCTGTGGTCAGCACGTCGAGGAATTTCGCCTGCGAGCCAGCAGCTTTCAAAGCCTTTTCGTATGCTGCCGGTTGGGTTTGCTCCAGCCAGTCGAACAGGTCTTTCGGGAAGAGTGCCCGTTCTCGGTCGTAACCGGTGTCGTTCGCCGAGCGTAGCCACCCGTGGTCGGCCAGGTATTCACAGATCTCGGACTCGAAGACGACCTCGTTGTGATCATCCGTCACGCCATCTCCCGCACGTCGATCTGGCCTGTCACCGCCGCCGTGATCAGCGCTGCCCTGCGTTCGCGGGCGAGTTCGATGAACAGCTCGGTTTCAGCGATCAGCGTATCGATCTTGGGGGTTTCCTGATCCAGATATTCAACGATTCGGCGCTGCTCGTCCAGGGCCGGGAGCGGGATTCGGAATGCCTTGAGGTCGCCCATGCCGATCGTGCGGATCGTCGAGCCGTTCTGGAATGAATCGAAGAACGGCTGCATCGCGTCCGCGAACAATAACCACAGGTACTCGGGGTCGAGGAGGGGCCCGCATACCCACGCGCCGAAGTGCTGTGACGTCGCCATCGGAACGCCCATGATCGCCGTTCGTCCCACGGTCGCATCGCGAGAGAGGACGACCGTTCGCGCAGGGAGCAGGCGCGCCGAACTGTTGGCAATTCCGGCGTCGCTGATGCGCTGCATCGTGTCTTGGAGGTACATGGCGCCGCGCATCGTGCCGACATCATGGAGGCTGACCCACGGGATGTAGCAGTCGGTCCACCAGTCTTCTCGTGATCGGCTCGGTGTATGACCGCTTTCGAGCTGAGCGACCGAGGTAAGCGGGATGACTCGCCAGCTCGCCGGGAGTTGACTTGCCCACGGCAAGGGGCTCTCAACCTCCGCCACCTGCGTCGTTCCGTGCAGTGTGACGTGCACGCGGAGCGCGTGCCGTCGTTCGCGGAGCATCTCGATCAGGCGCTGCTGCTCCCCGATGAGTGTGTCGATGCGGGCGGTCTCGCGGTCGAGGTAGTCGGCGATGGCGCTCTGCTCCGAGATGAGTGGTACCGGCACCGGAAGTGCATTGATCTGGGCAGTACCGATGCCCGGCTGCGCGGCTGTCTGGGAGTACTGACCAAGATTCATCACTCGCAGGAGGTAGGCAAGCCAGCGAGGATCAACCGTATCTGCTGCACGCGCGACGATCGCATGTTCAGAGGCCCAGAACTCGCCCGAGACGAGGTGTACGTTGCCGCATAACGCACCTTGACGCCCGATAAGGATTCGAGTGCCGTGATGTGTCCTTGCCTCGGTGTATCCGCGGAGCCCGTTGCCGCCGTATACGGGATATGAACCGGCTGACTCGATCGATTCGGCAGTGATCGCTTCACCGGCTTGCATACCAGGTGCAACGTACTTCACCTTCGACTCGCTCCAGTCAGAGGGAAGCCGGAGGCCCTTCAACCAACCGATCGTCGATGGCTTTGTAGAGCGGACAGAAGTCACCCCTCCACCTCCCGCAAGAGGTCGAGAATCTTGGCGACTTGCTTCTCCAGGTCGGCGTCGATCTCAGCGAGCGGGCGGGGCGGGATGTACTTGTAGAAGTGGCGGGTGAAGGGGATTTCGTAGCCAGTCTTGACTTTGTTCCAGTCGATCCAGGCATCGGGAAGATGCGGCTTCACCTCACCATCGAAGTAGGCGTTGATGATCTCATCCCTGTAGGCGGTGCCAGCAGTGGAGCCGCCGTAGGTGAAGAGAACGTTCTCGGTGTCACGCTTCTTCGTATCCGGCTTGGGCTTGCCCTTGCGGTCGACCACAGGGTTGCCGGTCTCGTCGAGCAGCGGGCGCTCGACAGTGATGGTCCAGTAGCCGAACTCGTCGTTGCGCAGCACCTTGGAGTGGTCCGGGTCGGCATCGAGGAAGTCCGTGTACAACTTCACCACTGCGGCCCGGTCGGACTTGCTGAGTTCACGGTTCTTCGAACCGAGGCTTTTGCGCATCTTGGTCCAGAACGATGTTCCGTCGATGAGCTGGACCAAGCCCTCGCGGTCGGGGTGCTTGGTGTTGTCGAGGATCCAGATGTAGGTGGCGATACCGGTGTTGAAGAACATATTGGTCGGCAGTGCGACGATCGCGTCGACCAGGTCCTCCTCCAGCAGCCACTTGCGGATGTCGGAGGGGCCCGATCCCGCGCCGCCGTTGAAGAGCGGCGAGCCGTTCATAACGATGCCGACCCGGCCGCCGCCGTCCTCACGGGCGCGCATTTTGTGGACCAGATGGAGCAGGAAAAGCATCTGCCCGTCCGACGTGGACGGGAGGCCGGGGGCGAACCGGCCATAGGGACCCGCGGACTCCTTCTCTTTCGTGACCGCCTTCGCGTACTGCTTCCAGTCGACCCCGTACGGCGGATTGGACATGCAGAAGTCGAACTGACGACCTTTGAACGCATCATCGGTGAGGGTGTTGCCGAAGGCGATATTGGTCGCGTCGTGGCCCTTGGCCAGCAGGTCGGACTTGCAGATCGCATACGACTGCGGGTTGTACTCCTGGCCATACAGGCTCAGCTTCGCGTCGGGGTTGTGGGCGAGCAGGTGCTCCTCGGCCAGGGCGAGCATGCCGCCGGTGCCCGCGGTGGGGTCGTAGAGCGTGCGGATGATGCCGGCCTCGGTCAGGTCGGCGTCCTTGTCGGCGAAGAGCAGGTCGACCAGCAGGCGGATCGCGTCGCGCGGGGTGTAGTGGTCACCGGAGGTCTCGTTGGCGGCCTCATTGAACTTGCGGATGATGTATTCGAACGCATCGCCCATATCGGCGTTCGAGACGACGTCGGGATGCAGGTCGACGGCCTTGAACGAGGTGACGACCTCGCGCAGGAGCTCCGCCTTCTCCAGGGCGAGGATCTCCTTCTTGAAGTCGAAGTACTCGAATACGTCGACATCGGGGGAGAAGCGGTCGATGTAGTCGGCGAGGTTGTCCGCCAGCCCGTCGGCATCGGCCAGCAGGTTGGCGAAGGAGTAGTGCGAGGTGTTGTAGAACGGCCGCCCGGTGGCCTTCTTGACCGCGACCTCGAGCCGTTTGGGATTGTCGTACTTCGCCGCGAGCTCGCGGACCGTTTCCCGGTCGGGCTCGATGATGCAGTCGAGGCGGCGCAGGATCGTGAGCGGGAGGATCACGTTGCCGTACTGGTTGGGGCGGTAGGGTCCCCGAAGCTGGTCGGCGATCGACCAGATGAAACTACCGAGGGTGCTCACAGGGCTCCTTACGCGGCTCACTCGACGACATGTGGTGGACACCCGGCGCGAGCCTGCGCGTCGCCCGAACAGGCGGGCCGCGGTCTGCAGCAGCCGGTGCGTCGAGAACATCATCGCCCATCCGGGTACCTCGCGTTACCTGAGGTCGGCGGTGACGGCCGGTGCTGGGAATCGGTCCGTTGGATCGTCCTCGCGTTGTCGCGGCCGAAGTCACTGCTACCGCAAGTCGCTGCGGCGGAAATGTAGTTCGCGTTCCACGGCAACCGGAGGATGGTGCTCTCAACCGTGTGATATGCGGCATGAGAGGGCATTCGCTCGGCGCCGATTCTTGTGCGTCACCGCAGTCCGTTGAAGGTGCGGCGCAGGTCGCTCACCCAGGCGTCGGGGTTCTCCCAGGGGATGAAGTGGCCGCCGTGGTTGTGGGCGTTGACGTTGACGTGGTTGAACCAATCGGCCTGCGGGCCGGTCTCGAACGCCCGGATACGCTCGTCGGCGGTGTGGATGCCGGGCGGGTTCTCGTAGGTGACGAAGGTGAGGCCGACCGGGGCCTGCACTACCGGGGTGCGGTCGTGGGCGGGGGTCCAGGGGTAGCGGTTGGCGTTGGCGTAGTAGCGCATCGACGTGGCGATGGAGTTGTTGACCCAGTAGATCGTGGCGTGGGTGAGCAGGTCGTCCCTGGTGAAGACGGACTCGACGTCACCGCCGTTGTCGCTCCAGGCTTTCCAGCGCTCCAGCAGCCAGGCGAGCAGTCCGGCGGGTGAGTCGCTCAGCCCGTGGGCCAGGGTGGCGCCGTCGAGCATGTGCACGGCGAGGTGGGACGCCGATCGGTGGTCCAGCTCGACGATGCGGGCGCGGACGTCGGCGGGCTGGTCGTCGGTGAGGGGACGATTGCGGGCGAAGTCCCAGGCGCGGGGGCCGTTGAAGAAGTCGAGCGGCAGCCCGGAGCCGATGTGGATGCCGTACAGCTCGTCGGCGTACTTGTGGCCGAGCTGGCTGGAGACGATCCCGCCGATATCGCAGCCCCCGGCGGCGTACTTCTGATATCCCAGGATCTCGGTCATCAGGGTGTGCCAGAGGTCGGAGACCTTCCAGAAATTGACATCCGGAAAGCCGGTGATCGGGCCGGGGAAACCGAAGCCGGGCAGGGACGGCACGATGACGTCGAACGCGTCGGCGGGGTCACCGCCGAACGCGGCCGGGTCGGCGAGCGGGTCGATCACTTTCGACCAGTGCCAGAATGTCCACGGCCAGCCGTGGGTGAGGATCAACGGGATCGGGCGGGGGCCGCGGCCGGGCTTGCGCATGAAGTGCACCGGGATACCGGCGACGCTGACCCGGTAGTGGTCGTAGGCGTTGATGGCGGCCTCGTTCTTGCGCCAGTCGTAGCCGTCCCGCCAGTAGGCGACCAGCTCACGGAGATAGCTGTCCGGGACGCCGTAGGACCAGTCCTCGTTCCCCTCGTCCAGCGGCGGACGGGTCAGTGTGAGACGGCCGCGCAGGTCATCGAGGACCTCGTCGGGCACACGGATCGGGGTGGGCTCCAGGGGGAAGGCATGCGGGGTGGTCACGGCGTGGTCCTTACATAAATGAGTTATTTAAGACATTTATATAAGACTTGGATATAGTCGCTCGTGTGGACGACAACGATGATTTCGACGTGGATACCTTCGCCGCGGTGATCGAGGACTTCAACCGCGTCTACATCCGCATCCCTGTACGGGAGAAGCTGCCGTTCACCACACTGTCGGTGCTCGACACCCTGGCTCACCGGGGCCCGGCGCGGCTGACCGAGCTGACCGAGACCGAGCAGCTGACCCAGCCGGGCATCACTCAACTCATCGCGCGCTTGGAGCGCGACGGGCTGGTGCTGCGCCGTCGTGACCCCGGCGATGGACGCGCCGTGATCGTGCACCTCACCGAGGCGGGCCGGCGGGTGCGGCAATCCCGCCACGACGACCGGGTCCGGCATCTGGTTCCGATGGTCTCCGAGTTGAGCCCCACACACCGTCGGGCACTCGCCGCCGCCCTACCCGCTCTCACTCGGCTCGCCCGGCCCGAGCGAGAGCGCTGACACGCAGGATCTGCCCGGCGAGTCGGGGTCGGAAGCGGCACCGGAAACCGCCCGTGCCGATCACGATCTCACACGGCCCGCCCAGCACACCGGCCTTGTACACGGTCCCACCGGGAGGCGTCGACATCAGCAGCACCGATGACTCCCATGCAGTGCTCGCCCCACCTGGCTTTCCCGCATCCCGCCTGCGCGGCAAGGCTTGTGTAGTAGTCGCGGAGCTGCCGCTCGGGGCCCTGCCATTGCGGTCTTCTCGAGCGCATGGTGCTGGCCGACGCTGTCGGGATCGACGTCACAGCCGCTGCAATTCGCCGCGGCGGAATCGTAGTTCGCGCTCCACTCTGCGGACGGGGGAACCGGTGAAAGGCAGCCGGCCGTAGTCGACGGATTCCGCGGCGCGCAGTGCGACGGCGCGTGCGGAGGCCGCGCCACGCTCGGGCAGTCCGATCTCGGCGGCGAAGCCGATCCAGTCGCGTGCTTTCAGCTTCCGGGTTCGGCCGCCGACCGGTAATGCCATCGAATCATCGTCGTAGATCAGTGTGCTGGGGATGTCGTATATCGGTGCGACTGCCCATCGGCCGTCCGGTCTTTCGAGCACACCGAGGTTCTTGGCGTGCAGGTCACCGTTCCCGGTTAGCCAGGCGAACAAGAACTGCAGGTACAGATTTCGCACCGCGACTCGCGACGCGGGCACGACGGCGGCGAGGGCTTGGACGACCTCAATCGCATCCACCGTGTATTTGCCGGCAGGCGGGATTCCCATCACCTGGGTGGCGTCTTCGAACGCCAGCCGGGTCCATGCGCCGTCCTGTTCGACCCGGTCGAATCGTCGTACCAGCAAGCCGGGTGTCCCGGTGCGGTCCGTGATCAGCTGTGCGGCGGCGACAGGGACTTTGAGCAACCGCGCCGCATCGAGGTGAAGCGCTTCGTTCTCGACCAGGTACGGAAATCCGGCTTGCGAGAGTTTGAGGATGAATCGTCCGAAACCGGCCGCGAGAGGTGTGCTGATCATGGACGTACTGGCCTTCTGCTGCACACCGGGGAGCGCATGCGGGTCGACTTTCTCCACCAGGTCCGCGAAGTCCAGTTCGGCGGGTGACTCACCGTCGACAAGTGCCGGCACCTCGACCAGGGGTTCCGCATGCGGTATCACCTGCACATCCCCGGGTGCGTCGGCACCGACCGCCAGCAGGAGTGTGAGTTCGTCGTCGAGGCCGGTTTTCACCGCTCGTCGCAGTACCGACAGCCGGTGGCCCTCGGGGAGCAATCCCGCGAAATAGGCCGGCAGGCTGCCTCCGAAGGTGCGGACCGGCTCGTCCGTCAGAGGCAGCGTGGTGGCGATCGGTCGCCCGGCCGCACTCAGGTATTCGGGAAGGTAGCGGAGCTCGAGTGTGCCGTCGGTCCGTTTGGTCAGCTCTGCCGCCTGTCGGCCGGACTTGTAGACATCCGCGGCGCGAACAGTGCGAAGGCGGGTCAGATCCGTCATCCGGTGAGTTCCAGTGCGAGACCCAGGACGTCGGCGACCTCGGCGACCGTTCCGATTCCGGTTTTGCCGGTTCCGTGCTCGATATCGCGGACCGTGCGGGTCGATGTTCCGGCGAGTTCGGCGAGCTGTTCCTGGGTGAGCTGGTACCGGCGGCGGGCAGCACGAATATCGGCGCCGATGCGCTGTACCCGATCCATACTGCCTCCTGACCGGCAGAATTCTGCCGAAAATGCCTCCGATTAGGTGAAAGGCTACGGTAGCAGTGTCTAATCGGCAATATGCTGCCGAATTCCGGCGGGTTTGCTTGCGGGCTCCTATGAGGACCGGATTTCGGCAGGATTCTGCCGAAATCTGTCGCCCGCATATTCGTCTGCAAGGCACCGGGCCCGACCCGCTCAGAAGGCGGGCGAGGCCCAGGGGATCGCGATTGGGAACGGGATCCGGGGCGAGGACATGGTCGAATCGTAGGTGGTGCCCATGACGGGTCGGACCGATCGTGGTGACGACCGCCAGGGTCGCTGCCGGGTACTTGGATGCCCCTGCCGAGATCGACGACCGGGGGTCCGGCAGCAACGGTTTCAAATGTCCCCACAACGCATCCGGGACCAGTCTCTGAGCAAGCCTGTCGACCACGGGTCACCCCATGCCGCACAACGCATTACACCCACGAAAGGCACCCTGTGAATCCCCGGTCCCCGCAACGGCTCGAGCAGCGCTGATTTCCCGGCTACACGGGTTCGGCCCGGAACCCGCCCGTGCCGATCACGATCTCGCACGGCCCACCCAGCACACCGGCCTTGTACACGGCCTCACCGAGATGCGTCGACATCAGCAGCATCCATGACTCCCACGCGGTGCTCGCCCCACCCCGGCTTTCCCGCATGCGCGGCAAGCCGGGTGTAGTAGTCGCGGAGCTGCTGCTCGGTGAACCGGAACCTCAGCGGAACAACCGCCGGAGACCACCCGGTGTCGGTGATCTGCAACCGGCCGGCAGCGTCGCGGCCGATCCGATAGCCGGACTCGGACCCGGCAAGAATCACAGAATCGACGAGCTCGTCCACGCTGGGCTCAGACCCTTCCATCACAGCCTCCTCCGGGGTACGCGGTAATGATCTTGCTACCGCCAGGGCGATTGGTTGTCGATACCTCTCACCGAAACTGGGCACTGGTGCCGAGCCGGGTGATGGAGGAGAAGGATCGTCACGGGTTTGCGGTCGAAGCGCAGGCCGCCGGTCTGCTCGAGCGCGAGGCTCCAGAGTTCAGCCGGCGGTCGGTCGATGACTTCGAGCGAATCCTGCGGGCTCTGCCGGGTGTCGGCAGGGTGCCCTACCATCGCCGAATGTCTTTCACCGTGCGCCAGTGGCCTACCGATACCGGCGAACCCGAGCCGGACCCCACGCTGCGGAATACTCCGGTCGCTCATCGAGAGGTGCTCGGTCCCTGGACGTTCGAGATCCGCAGCGCTATCCCACTGTCCCCGGTCGACTGTGAACGGATAATCGCCGCTGTCGTCTCGCCGGACGGTGACGGACCGGACCCCGCGGACATCCCGGCCGATGCCGCGGTGCGGGCGGAGGCGGAGCTCACCGGAGCGCTCGGCACGGGGCGCACGCTGGACGACTTCCTCGACGATGCGTCGCTTCTCGTCCGGACCGATTTCGACGACGACGATGCGTGGCGGGTCGTGGCAGCCTTGGCGATGGCGCCGGGCGTGGGCGAGGAGGCCGAGTTCGTTGCCTCTCTGACCTGTATCGACAATCGGGAGAACGACGGATTGTCCGTCGATGCGCTGCTCGAGAGGATCGGCGACCGGCCGACCTACTTCGCCTTCCTCGCCGACGCCGTCACTCTCGGCGACCCCGAACATCCGATCCTCGCCGTCGACACCGGACCGGAGGAGACCGGTCACGAACGCGGCCGGACGGTCCGGATACTCCCGTCGGAGATGTGGGGTATCGAGAACAATCTGTCCATCGCCAATATGGATTTCCAGGACTTCGCCGACGTCGCCGACCCGGACGGTGTTTTCCGCGGCTTCGCCTGAGGGCCCGCGGCGGGGTGCGATGAATTCTCGGTGTGGAAGGCGTCTGTACCGGTATGTCGACACATACGCTCGAAGCCGCCGGTGCCGATCTCGTCTACGACGTGCACGGACCGCTGCCCACGGCCGGAGGGAAGCCGCCGCTGTTCATGATCGGGCAGCCGATGGAGGCCGCCGGTTTCCGTGCCCTCGCCGCGCAGTTTCCGGACCGCACGGTCGTCACCTACGACCCGCGAGGTATCGGGCGCAGCGTCCGTAAGGACGGCCGCGTCGATCAGACACCCGAGATTCAGGCGGGGGACGTGCACGCCATCATCGACGTGCTCGGGGCCGGACCGGTGGAGATGTTCGCGAGCAGCGGCGGCGCGGTGACCGCGCTCGCGCTCGTGGTGGCCTACCCCGATGATGTGGTCACCCTGGTGGCGCATGAACCGCCCCTGATCCCGGTACTGCCCGACGCGGCGGCCGCCGAACGGGCCCGCGCGGCGGTGACGGACGCCTACCAGGCGAAAGGGTTCGGCACCGGGATGGCGGCCTTCATCGCCATGACCTCGTGGCAGGGCGAGTTCACCGACGAGTACTTCGCGCAGCCCGCCCCCGACCCGGCCGTGTTCGGGATGCCCGCCGAGGACGACGGCTCCCGGGACGACCCGCTGCTCTCGGACCGATCCTGGGCGGTCAGCAGCTACCGCCCCGACCCCGCCGCGCTGGCCGCGGCGGGTACTCGGGTCGTCATCGCCGTGGGAATCGAGACGGGGGACGCGTTCACCGGGCGCACCGCGGTGGCGACGGCGGAGTTGCTGGGTGGACAGGCGGCCGTGTTCCCGAGTCATCATGGTGGCTTCGCCGACGGAGAATTCGGATACGCGGGTCAGCCGGAGGAATTCGCGCGCCGGTTGCGCGAAGTTCTGGACGGCCGGGAGTGAGCACGTCCAGGTGTGGACCACCGAGTCGTCCCAGGGCTGGTGGTGGTTTCGGGCCGCCGGTACGGTGACTCTGCTCGGTCGCGGATCGCGTAGCGAGTGGACGCCTCGTTCGAGGCATTCGGGATCTATTCGGACGAGGTGATTGTCATGCTCGACGGACTCCGCTCGGTCACGCTGCTCGCGGCGACCCTGGCGACCGGCCTGATGGCCGGAGTCTTCGGGATCTACGCGCTGGCGATCATGCCCGGCCTGCGGACCACCGACGACCGGACATTCATCGGTTCCTTCCAGGCCATCGACCGCGCCATCGTGAATCCGCTGTTCCTGCTGACCTTCATGGGCGCGCTGGTGCTCTCGGTGCTCGCGGCGGTGCTGCAGATCGGGGGCGGTCGCGGCTCCGTGCTCGCCTGGACCGCGGCCGCCGCGGTGCTCTATCTGGCGGCGGTCGTGATAACTGTCGCCGTGCACCTGCCGCTCAACGACGCGCTGAAGGCCGCCGGAGCGCCGGCCGAGATGGCCGACCCCGCGGCGGTGCGGGCCGATTTCCAGGAGGCCCGGTGGGTGGCCTGGAATATCGTCCGCACCGTGACGAGCACCGTGGCGTTCGCGTGCCTGGGCTGGGCGCTCGTGTTGTGGGGCAAGGCCCAGGCCGCCGGCTGATCGGCGTCAGAAGGCCGACTCCGGCCAGCCGACGTCGATGGGGAACGGGGCGAGGGCCTATTCGTAGCGGACGGTCACCGAGGGGGTGTCGGGGACGGCCTGGCAGGTGAGGATGTAGCCCTCGTCGAGGTCGTCGTCGGTGAGCGCGTCGTTGATGCGCATGGTGGCCTTGCCGTCGGTGAGTTTGGCCATGCAGGTGGCGCAGTTACCGGATTCGCAGGAGAACGGCGGGGTCAGCCCGGCTCGGCGGGCGCTCTCGAGCAGGGTTTCGCCGTCGCGCCGGGGCACCGATTTCTTCTTGCGGTTCAGGAAGATCGTGATGGTGCCTTCTTCTTCGGCGGTGGCGGCCGCGGCCGCCGGTGCGTCGGCCGGGGTGACGGTGCCGGCGGGTGCGCCCTGCCGCTCCGCGGTGTGGGCGGGGGCCGGGGCGGTGTCGGCGGGTTTGGCGGGTGTGGCGGCGCCGAAGCGCTCCGAGAAGATCCGGCCCGGTCCCGGTAGTGCGTTCTCCACCAGTTCCATGAACGGTTCCGGCCCGCAGATGTAGGCGTCGCCGGCGGTATCGGCGCCGACGAACTCGAGTACCTTGGCGGCGTCGACGTAACCGTGTTCGTCGTCGCGGTGCCGGAGCACCGTCAAGCGGCCCGGATACTTCGCGACGAGTTCGTCGAGGGCGGCCTCGAAGATCGCGGAGGGTCGGTCGCGGTCGGCACAGAGCAGCCGGACGCTGCGGCCGGTGGTGGCCAGGGTGCTCTTGGCCAGCGAGATGATCGGGGTGATACCGCTGCCGCCGGAGAAGCCGAGCAGGGGGACCTCGGCCTCGCGCAGGCAGAACCGTCCGGTGGGCACCGTCAGTTCGACCTCGTCGCCTTCGCTGAGGTTGTCGTGCATCCAGTTCGACACCGTGCCGCCGGGAACCCGTTTGACGGTGGTCATGAACTCGGTATCGGTCTCGGGCGCGCTCGACATCGAGTACGACCGGAAGAACGGTTTGCCGTCGACGGTGAACTTGAACGTGCAGAACTGCCCGGCCTGGTAGGAGAACGGCCCGTCCTCCGGTTCCAGCACGAAGGTGCGGGTGTCCGGTGTCTCCTTGACGATCCGGATCACCTTCGCGCGCCGGAACAACGGTGGTCTCGCCATGGTCGCCTCCTTCTGGTATTAAGATTCTATCCAAGCGAGAATAGTATTCTCAAATTCGGATAGGAACAGCGATGAAGTGCTACCGGATGGGGGGACTCGGATGACCGGTCCCACAGTGCTCGCCTTCGAGGACCGCGAGTACACCCGCGCCGAACTGGACGCGACGGCGGACGGTCTGGCCGAACTGCTGGCCGGCCGAGGGGTCCGGCCGGGACAGCGGGTGGCGCTGATGTCGTCCAACCGGCCGGAATTCGTGACCGCGGTGCTGGCCGTCTGGCGGCTGGGCGCGGCGGTGGTGCTGCTGAGCCCGGCGTGGAAGAGCGCCGAGGTCGCCCACGCGCTCGAGATCACCGGCGCCGAACACGCGCTCGGCGATCATCCGGTGCTGGGTGAGCTCATGGACATGCTGTCCCTGGACGAGCCGGTACCCGCCACCACCCGGACCTTCGATCCGCCCGACCCCGGCAGCGACGCGGTTCTCGTCTTCAGTTCGGGCACCACCGGATTGCCCAAAGCGGTCCGCCACACCCACGCGTCCTTCGCGGTCGCGGTGGTGCACTGGCGTGAAGCGCTCGGGCTGGGCCCCGGCGACCGGATCCAGGTGGCCACGCCGCCCTCGCACATCCTGGGCATTCTCAATATCGTCACCGCCCTGGAATGCGGGTCCTGGCTGCGCCTGCACCGCCGGTTCGACCTCGAACGGGTACTGCGCACCATCGAAACCGACAAGATCACGGTGGAGATGGCGGTGGCGCCGATCGCGCTGGCCATCGCACAGCACCCCGGTCTCGAGTCCTACGATCTGTCCTCGCTGCGCTACATCATGTGGGGCGCGACGCCGGTGACGCCCAGCGTGGCCGAGACGGTCACCCGGCGCACGGGTGTCACCTGGTTGCCGGCCTACGGGGCGAGCGAACTGCCGGTGATCGCCTGTAATCCGATCGACGGCCCGCGGCTCGACAGCGTCGGCAAGGCCGTGCCGGGCGTGCGGGTCCGGGTGGTGTCGCTCGACGACGGGAAACCGGTGGCGCCCGGCGAAGACGGGGAGATCCAGCTGCGAGCGGATTCGCTGATGGCCGGATACCTGCCCGATTCGGCGACGGCGGGCGCGCTCGACGACGGCTGGTACCGCACCGGCGATGTGGGGAATGTCGACGGCGACGGCTGGATCCGGCTCACCGACCGGTCCAAGGAAATGATCAAGGTCCGCGGCTTCCAGGTGGCGCCCGCGGAGATCGAGGCCGTCCTGCACGGGCACGACGCGGTAGCGGACTGCGCGGTGTTCGGGGTGCCCGACGGCGCCAACGGCGAGGCCATCGTGGCCGCCGTCGCGACCGCGGCGCCGGTTACCGCCGAGGAGTTGACCGCTTTGGTGGGGGAGCGGCTGGCCGGTTACAAGCGCCTGCACCGGGTGCTGTTCGTGGACGAGATCCCCCGCCTGCCCTCGGGCAAGGTGCTGCGGCGAGTGCTGAAGGAGCGTTATGGACGTCCGGCTGACGAGTGAACAACGCCAACTCCGGGACGCGGCGGCCGAATTGGCCGATGAACTCGGGCCGGGTTCGGTCCTGGACCTGGCCGACGCCACCCGCCGCGCCCGGCTGGAGAAGGCGGTATCCGGTACCGGGTTCCGCGAACTGCGCTCCGACGGCGCCTCCGGCGTCGAGGTCGCGCTGGTGGCCGAGGAATTCGGCCGCGGCCTCGTGGACGTTCCGTTTCTGGGCCCGATCCTCGCCGACGACCTGCACGGGCGTGCCGACGGTGATACGGCGTTGTGGACGGTCTCGGTGGACGGCACCGCCATCGACGCGGCCGGTTGCGACCGGGTGCTGCGCCTCGACGGCAGTACGCTGCTGGCCGGTCGGGTCGCCGGGCCCGCGTCCGGCGCCGACCTCACCCGGGCCGCGGCCGTCGCGGAAGGGCCCTGGGAGTCGCGGGGCGATATCTCCGACCGGCATCGCGACCGCTGGTACGCCCTCGCGTTGACCGCGACCTGCGCCGATCTGGTCGGCACCGCCCGGGGCGCGCAGCGACTCGCGGTCGAATACGCGAAAATGCGCGCCCAGTACGGCAAGACGATCGGCTCCTATCAGGCCGTGGCACATCTGCTGGCCGAGAGCGAGGCACTGATCGAAGGTTCGATCAGTGTGCTCTGGCACGCGGCGTGGGCGGTCGACGAACTCGACCCCGCCGAGGCGGCGCGGGCCGCGCGGATCGCCAAGATCTACGCCGCCCGTGCCACCCGCACCGTCTGTGAGACCGCGATCCAGGTGCACGGCGGTATCGGCAACACCTGGGAATGCCTGGCCCACGTATACCTGCGGCGCGCGCTCGTTTCCACCGAACTGTTTCCCGTCCGACTACAGGAGGCCGGCCTTGGACTTTCGTGATTCGCCGGAGGAAGCCGCGTTCCGGGAAAGGTTGCGCGGCTGGCTCACCGATACCGCCGGCAAGTACCCCACCTCCGGTGACGAATACTGGGCCCGGCAGGGCGAATGGCATGCCGAGCTGTACCGGGCCGGATTCTTCGGGCTGTCGTGGCCAGAGGAGTACGGCGGCCAGAATCTGGCGCCCGTCTTCGATGTGATCCTGGACGAGGAACTCGCCATCGCGGGCGCCCCGCCCCGGCCGAGCCTCGGCTATCTGATCCAGGGCCTGGGCCATCACGCGAGCCCCGACCTGTGCCGCCGCTTCCTGCCCGGAATGATCGACGGCAGCCAGCGCTGGTGCCAGGGTTTCAGCGAACCCGGCGCCGGTTCCGATCTCGCCTCGCTCACCACCACCGCCACCCGCGACGGCGACGACTACGTCATCCACGGGCACAAGATCTGGACCAGCTACTCGGATGTGGCGGACTGGTGCCTGCTACTGGCCCGCACCGACCCGGACGCGCCGCGGCACAAGGGGATCTCGGCGTTCGTCCTGTCGATGAAACAGCCCGGCGTCGAGCAGCGCCCGCTGGAGATGATGAGCGGGGTGACCACCGAATTCGGGCAGGTGCTCTTCGACGGGGCGCGGGTACCCGCCGATCAGATGGTGGGCGCGCCCGGCGAGGGCTGGAAACTGGCGATGACCGTGGTCGGGCACGAACGTGAACCCTCGACCCTCGGCTACGCCGCCCGATACGGCAAACTCGTGCGCCAGCTCGCCGCCCGGGTCGACGGGCCGCTGCCCGACGATCTCGCCTGGGCCGCCGTGCAGTCGGAGATGTTGCGCCTGCATGTGCGGCGGCGGCTGTCCGAACAACTCGACGGCGTGGTCCACGGGCCGCAGGGGTCGCTGGACAAACTGCTCATGACCTGGGTGGACCAATCGGTCGGGCATGCCGCGCTCACCGTCGCGGGTACCGCCGACGCCGAGATGTTCGGCGCCTACCTCTACAGCCGCGCCCAGAGCGTGATGGGCGGGACCTCGCAGATCCAGAAGAACATCATCGCCTCGCGGATCCTCGGATTGGGAGTCTGAAATGTACGATATGCCCGCGGAAATCGACGTCCGGGCCGAAGGCGTGCTGCGCATCGTGACGCTGAACCGGCCCGATGCCCTCAACGCGGTCGACGACGCGCTGCACTCGGGGCTGGCGCGGCTGTGGCCGCGGCTGTCGGAGGATCCCGAGGTGCGGGCGGTGGTGCTCACCGGCGCCGGTAAGGCGTTCTCGGCCGGTGGTGATTTCACCTATCTCGAAGAGCTGGGACGGGATACGGCGCTGCGGGAGAAGACCATCGCGCACGGGCGCGATATCGTGCTCGGGATGGCCCGCTGCCGGGTGCCGGTGGTGACGGCGGTCAACGGTCCGGCCGTCGGTCTGGGCTGCAGCCTCGTCTCGCTCAGCGATATCGTCTATATCGCCGAGCACGCCTACCTCGCCGACCCGCACGTCCAGGTCGGCCTGGTGGCCGCCGACGGCGGTCCGCTGACCTGGCCGCTGCACACCAGCCTGCTGCTGGCCAAGGAATACGCGCTCACCGGCGCGCGAATCTCCGCCGAACGCGCCCGTGAGATGGGCCTGGCCAACCATGTGGTCGCCGATCCGCTGGCCGAGGCGCTGGCCTGTGCCAAAAGGATCGCCGAAATGCCCCGCCAAGCCGTGGAGGCCACCAAGCGGGTGCTGAACATGCAGCTCGAGAAAGCTGTTCTCACCAGCCTCGATTACGCCCTCACGGCCGAATACCAATCGTTCCAGACCGACGATTTCCGGGCGACCATCACCCGGCTCACCTCCGGTAAGAAGTAGGCCGCGGGCGCGGCGGCGCGCGCTCAGGCCGTGCCGTCGCGCCAGTCGGTGGGAGTGAACTGCTCGGTGCGGATCCGGGCCTCCGGGATACCGTGCTCCAGCAGCGCCCCGCGCACCGAAACGAGGAATCCGGCCGGACCGCACAGCAGGAACTCGGCATCCGCGGGCAGGTTCAGGGCACCGGGATCGACCCCGAAATGGGTGTTCCCGCCTTGTTCGCTGTAGTGGAACTCCAGGGTCAGGGCGGGGAGGCGCGGGACCAGCCCGAGCAGCCGGGTGCGCAGCGGGACGGTATCCGGTGAACGGTCCGCATGGGCCAGCAGTACCGGCCGGCGCGGGGAGTCGACGGCCAGCTGTTCGAGGATGCCGATCATGGGCGCGATCCCGATACCGGCAGAGAGCAGGGCCAGCGGCGTCGTGGCGGCGGGATCGACCGTGATATCGCCGAAGGGCAGGGTGACGGTGAGCGCGTCGCCGGCCCGGATCCGATCGTGCAACCAGGTCGACACCTCACCCGCCGGAAGCCCCGGCTCGCCGTTCACGCGTTTGACCGCGAACGTGAGGCGTCCGCCCCCGGACGGGCCCACCAGGCTGTATTGCCGCAGCTGACGCGCGCCGTCGGGCAGATGCCCGGCCACCGAGATGTATTGCCCCGGCGCGAATCCCGGGAGCGGCCGGGACGGGTCGGCGGATTCGACCGTGAATACCGCGACGCCGGAGGGGTCCTCGTGCCGGTCCACCACGACCGCGTCCCGGAGGACGTCTCCGGGAGCGGTGCCGGCGGCCGCGTAGAGCTCGTTCTCCCGCTCGATGAGCGCGCCGGCCATCAGCCAGTAGACCCGGTCCCATGCGGCGGCGACGGGTTCGGTGACGACATCGGCGCCCAGCACGGCGACGATCGCGGCGAACAGATGCTCGTGGACCACCTCGTACTGCTCGGCGGTGACCCCGAGTGAGGCGTGTTTGTGGCCGATCCGGGCCAGTATCGAATCCGGCTGCGGCGCCGCGGGATCCACCAGGCGCGACGCGAAGTGCGCGATCGACGCGGCCAAGGCGCGCGGCTGGGATCCGGCGGCCTGATCGGCGCGGTTGAACAGGTCGCGTCCCAGTGCGGGGTGCCGGTCGAAGAGGCCGCGGTAGAACACCTCGGTGATCTCGTCGATATGGGCCCCGATCAGGGGCAGGGTGGCGCGCACGATTTCGGCGTGCTGTCGATCGAGCGCGGGGAGCGCGGTGCTCATGTGCGGGTCCCTCCAACCATCGGCGTGCTCGCCCGCTGCCTGGTCGTTCGACCATATGAGGCGAGTATCTGCGGTTACATAATCACCTATATGGCCAGCTTCTAGGACTGGAATCGATAGAATGAGTAATAACTTATCGTTCCCGGTTCGAGCCATCTCCGCCGATATCGCCGATCGTGGGGGTGATGTCCGGTTCTCCTGTGGCAGAACGAGCCGACGAACAAGCCCGCACCGCGGGCATGCCGGTGACCTGGCTCCCGGCGAAGGTGCGCACGGCGGATATCGCAAGGCGTGCGAAGCCCGTCCCGTCCCGTCCTACCCTGACCCGATGCCCGGAAGTTGCCGGCCGGGAGCGAAAAGCGTAAACCTGGCTATCCAGCATGGTTTATTCGGGTTTGCCGAACCGGCTACGGCCGGAGGGTGGGAGTGCGAAAATCGGTTCGTGTCCGACTGGTTCGCCATAGCAGCCGACCCGGTTCCGTCCGGTTCCTGGTGGCGGGACGTCCTGACCGTCGCCGCCCCGCTGGCGATCGTGCTCGCCGCGTGGACCGGCGGCCGGTACGCGACCGGGCGTGCCCGCCGCGCCCCGTACGAACGTCTCGACGCGCTCGTGCAGGTCCGGGCGCACTGGCCCGAGGGGCTGGAAGGGCGGGACTCCCTGGATCGGTCGGTGGCCTACGCGCTGGCGCAGATCCGGCAGCTCGAAGGGGATACGACCCATCTCGACACCTCGCCCAACGCGCTGTGGGCGGACTATCACGTAGCGCTGGCGTATCGCCGGTTCGCCTACCTGCGTGCGGTATTCGGCGCGGCCGCACTGGTCTTACTGGCGGCGCTCGGTGCCTGGAGGCTGCCGCTCTGGCTGGATATCGTCGAAACGTACGGTCGCCGGGAGGTGCTGCGTACCGTCTACCCGCTGGCGGTTCTGCTGCTGGGTGCCGTGGCGGTCGTCGCGGTATCGCTGTGGGAACTGCATCGTCTGCGGCACCGGGCGGACCTCGGCGCGTTGCGGAAGGGTGCGCCGAGCCCCGCCGAGGCCCCTCGGGATATCGAGGGGGCGCAACGCCGCCCGGATGTTCCCGAGCCGGCTCGTCGGGGCGTCGCCGGATCGGCATGACGCGGTGAAGCTCCGTTCGGCCCGCCCGCGCGCCGGACCGGCCCTGCTCGCTCGTCTTACGCCCGCTGGGTTACTTCGGCGGGAACCGCAGGGCGCCGTCGAGACGGATGACCTCGCCGTTGAGGTAGTCGTTCTCCACGATCGACTGCACCAGCTGGCCGTACTCCGGGGAGCGGCCCATCCGCTTGGGGAACGGAATCTGCGGGGACCAGTACTGTTCGAGCTGGTCGGCGGCCTTGCCGTAGGCCGGGGTGTTGAAGGTGCCGGGCGCGATGGTCACCACGCGGATGCCGAGCGGGGACAGGTCGCGGGCCGCGACGAGGGTCATGCCGATCACGCCGCCCTTGGCCGCGGAATAGGGGAGCTGGCCGATCTGGCCCTCGTAACCGGCCACCGACGCGGTGTTGACGATGACCCCGCGCGACCCCTCCTCGGTGGGCTCGGATTCCGCGATCGCCGCGGCCGACAGTCGCATCACATTGAAAACCGCGACCAGATAGAACTCGATGGTGGTGCGGAACCCGTCGAGCGGCAGCGGGGAGCCGTCCTTGCCCACCAGCCGGCCGCCGGCCGCCGGCCCACCGTGGGTGTCGACCGAGATACGCAGCGGCCCGAGTGATTTCGCTTCCTCGATGGCGGCCCGGACCGATTCCTCGCTGGTCGCGTCGGTGTGCACATAGCGGATACCGAGTTCGTCGGACAGTTCCTTGCCCTTGTCGTCGGCCACATCGGCCACCACGACCTTCGCGCCCGCGGCGTGCAGCCGGCGGACGGTCGCCTCGCCCAGCCCGCCCGTGCCGCCGACGACGATCGCCGAACTACCTTCGATCTGCATAGCGCTACCCTCTCTTGCGATTCTCGCTCTCAGATTGAGAGAATACTATTCTCATGTATATAGGCAAGATCGTCGACGTGGCGGAAACTGGAGTGAACTGATGCCTGAAGCCGTGATCGTATCCGCGCTGCGCACCCCGATCGGCACCGCCGTGAAGGGCACCCTGCGCGAGACCACCGCATTCGACCTTGCTCACCACGTGGTCGAATCGACCACCAAACAGCTGGAAACCGATGCCCCCATCGATGACCTGATCCTGGGCGAGGGCCGGTACGGCGGTGGTGTGATCGCGCGGCACGCGGCCGTCACCGCGGGGCTCACCGGTGTGCCGGGGCTGGCGCACAACCGGCACTGCGCGGCCGGTATGGCCGCGGTGCAGACCGCGGCGGCGGGTATCCGGGCAGGGATGGACCGGCTGGTACTGGCCGGTGGGGTCAACGCCGACTCCACCGCGCCCAAATCGCGGTTCCGGGTGGGCCCCGACGAATGGGCCGATCCGTGGACCTCGCCTTCCCATCCCGACCGGCCGGACGCGCCGAACCTGGATATGTCCATCACGGTCGGCTGGAACGCGGCGGTGAAATCGGGCATCTCGCGCGCGGATCTGGACGCCTGGGCGCTGCGCTCGCATCAGAACGCGATCGCCGCGATCGACGAGGGCCGCTTCGCCGACGAAGTGGTCCCGATCGACACCCCCTTCGGGCAGTTCGCGGTCGACGAGCACCCGCGCCGCACCACCACCCTGGAAAAGCTCGCGTCGCTGAAGGTGCTGCACCCCGAGATCGAGGGATTCTCGATCACGGCGGGCAATGCCGCCGGCGCCAACGACGGCGCCGCGCTGCTCACCGTCGCGAGTGACGAGCTGGGATTGCCCGCGCTGGCGACCATCCGGTCCTGGGCCTCGGTGGGCGTGGACCCCGCCGATACCGGGCTGGCTCCGATCGAGGCCATCACCAAGGCCGCGCGTAAGGCCGGTATCTCGCTGGGCGAGGTGAAACTGTTCGAGATCAACGAGGCGTTCGCGTCCGTGCCGATCGCGGCCGTCCGGGCCCTGGATCTGGACCCCGCCCTGGTCAACGTCAACGGCAGCGGCTGTTCGCTCGGGCATCCGGTGGCGGCCACCGGCGCCCGCATGATCGTCACGACCATCCATGAGCTGCGCCGCCGTGGCGGCGGTCTCGCGATCGTCGCCATGTGCGCCGGTGGCGGTATGGGCTCGGCGACGGTACTCGAGGTCGCCGCACCGTGAACGCGAACGGTGCCGCCGGGGACGGTGGACGATCCCCGGCGGACCTGATCACCGCCGCGCGCGCCGGATCGGTGCGCGCGGCGGGACGCCTGCTCACTCTCATCGAAGGCCCGCGCCGGGCCGAAGTGCTGGAGTTGCTGGCGCCCGCGACGATCCGGGTGGTGGGCCTGACCGGTCCGCCGGGCGCGGGCAAATCCACCACCGTCGCGGTGGTGGTCGGCGCCTATCGTGCGCGTGGACTGCGGGTGGCGGTTCTGGCCGTGGACCCCTCCTCGCCCTACAGCGGCGGCGCGCTACTGGGTGACCGGATCCGGATGGCCGCTCATATCGACGACCCGGACGTGCTGATCCGTTCGATGGCCACCCGCGGCCATCTGGGTGGGTTGTCGGCGGCGGTACCCGCGGCGATCCGCTTGCTGGGCGCGCTGTCCTACGACCTGGTGGTGGTCGAATCGGTGGGTGTCGGGCAATCGGAGATCGAGATCGCCGCGGTGGCCGATCCGACGGTGGTGGTGCTCACGCCCGGGGCGGGCGACGCCGTGCAGGCCGCGAAGGCGGGCCTGCTGGAGGTGGCCGATCTCCTGGTCGTGAACAAGGCCGACCGTCCGGGCGCCGATCAGACGGTGCGGGAACTGCGCGCGGAATCCCATGTCCCGATCCTCACCACGGTGGCCGCCGAGGGGACCGGCATCCCGGAGCTGGTCTCCGCGATCGACGAACACCATCGCAGCGACACTCGGGACCGCCGCGCCGCCCGCGCCCGATCGCAGATCCTGTCGCTGGCCCACAGCCGGCTACGCGGCCATCCCGAACTCGACCTCCTCGCAGATGCGGTGGCGGCCGGGCAGTGTGATCCCTATACCGCCGCCGAACTCCTGGCACCGCCCCCCACCGAATTCGAGATGCCCGCCGCGGAGCCGGTTCCGGGGGCACCCCGGAATCCGCACGACCGCTAGCGAGTGTCCTCGAAGTCGGCGCGGTCGAAGTGGCGGTTCGATTCGATGGTTGGTCGTGGCGTGTAGGCATGAGTCGACCGAGGATCAGTGGCGTGCGAAGGAGATATCGCGGCGCGGCGCCGGTGCGAGCCGATTCCGCACCGGCGACCACACCCGCTTCCGCTCAATCGAGACAGAACTCGTTGCCCTCGACATCCCGCATGACGAGGCACGACTCGTTCACTGCGTCGGCGGTCAGTAACCGCACGCGTTGCGCGCCGAGCGCGAGCAGTCGCGTGCATTCCGCTTCCAGGGCGGCCAGGCGTTCGTCGCCCACGAGGCCGGTGCCGACCCGCACGTCGAGGTGTACCCGGTTCTTGGCGACTTTGCCCTCGGGGACGCGCTGGAAGTACAGGCGCGGGCCCACTCCGGTGGGGTCGGCGCAGGCGAAGGACGAACCCCGACGGGCGGGCGGTCGTGACCGATCGAAATCGTCCCAGGTGGGAAACCCCTCGGGTACCGGCACGGCATAACCCAGCACTTCGCACCAGAAGCGGCCGATACGCTCGGGTTCCGCGCAGTCGAAGGTGATCTGGACCTGCCTGACCGTCGCCATCGGCCCACCCTAGATCCGCTTCCGGCCATCGGTCCCCGGAGCATTCGTCCTGCGCGCAAGGCTTGACGCGCCCGGCCCGCGGCGAGCCGCCCGGAGGGCTCGGCGTTACTGCCCGGCTCCGAGCGCTGTGACGGCGGCGCGGGCGGCAGCGGCCACCAGGTCGTTGTCCGGCGCGGCATCCTGTTCGGATTTGGTGGTGAGCACCGCGATCACGAGCGGGGCCCGTCCCGGCGGCCAGGCCACGGCGACATCGAGGGCGGAACCATAGGCCGGGGACCCGGTCTTGTTGCCGACGGTCCAACCGCCCGGCAGCCCCGCGCGAATCCGGTTGCCGCCGGTCGCGCTGGCGACGAGCCACGAGGACAGTTGTTTACGTTCGGGTTCGGCGAGCGTATCGCCGACTACGAGTGCCCGATAATCGGCGACCAGGGCCGCGGGGGTGGTGGTATCGCGTTCGTCGCCGGGGATCGCGGTGTTGAGTTCGGTTTCCCAGCGGTCCAGCCGCGAGGTGTCGTCGCCGAGGGTCCGCAGGAACGCGGTGAAGCCCTCGGGGCCGCCGAGGAGTTTCAGGATCTGGTTGCCCGCGGTGTTGTCGGAGACGGTGATGGCGGCCTCGCACAGGGCGGCGACCGTCATCCCGGTATCGGCATGCTGTTCGGTCACCGGCGAGTTGGCGACGAGGTCGGTGCGCGGGTACCGGATGACCTGGTCGAAGAATCCCGACGAGAGCGGATGTTCATGCAGCAGGGCGCCACAGGCGAGCCCTTTGAACGTGGAGGCCATCGGGAACCGCTCGCCGTCCCGGTAGGCGACGCTGCGGCCGTCCGCGGTATCGAGCGCGAACACCCCCAGCCGGGCCCCGTGTGCCGCTTCCAGATCCGCGAACTGCGGGGTCGCCCCAGCCTGCGTGGTCGTGCTGATCGGTGTGGTCGCGGCGGTGGTGGTGGGGTCGGCATCACAGGCGGTGGCCACCGAGAGCGCCGAAAGGGCCAGCGCGGCGGCAGCGAATCGGCGGCGATCGAAGGGTAGGAGCTGGGCGAGTACGGAGAATTTCACCGTCGCAGCACACCATCGCTGCGATGGCCGTGACCAATACCGGGCCTCGCCGTTCGCGAGTCGCACTCGGTATCGTCGCAGTTCAGCGGCCTACATGAGTACCAGTCGTCGCCTTCGACGCTCGGGGGCGCGGTGCCGGCACGGGGTGCCGATGTCGGTGACTACCGTGCCGGTCCGATACCGAGCTCGGTGAGCAGACCTCGCACCCGGTATTCGATATCGTCGCGGATCCGGCGGACGGTCGCGATATCGGCGCCTGCGGGATCGTCGAGTTCCCAGTCCAGATAGCGGGTTCCGGGGTAGTAGGGGCAGGTGTCGCCGCAGCCCATGGTGATCACCACATCGGAGGTCTCCACCGTGGCGGCGGTCAGCACCGCCGGGTTCCGGGCCGAGATATCGATTCCGCTCTCCCGCATGGCCTCGACCGCCACCGGGTTGACCGTGGCCGCGGGCGCGGTACCGGCGGAGCGGACGTGGACCCGGTCGCCGGCGAGGTGAGTGAGGAACCCGGCGGCCATCTGGGAACGCCCGGCGTTGTGGACGCAGACGAACAACACACTCGGAACGGGACTCATCGAACGGGGGCCTTTCGACGGAGCGGCGCGGCGGTGAAGCGGCGGCGCAGGGCGAGGGACAGATAGACCAGGGCCAGCAGTACCGGGACTTCGATCAAAGGCCCGACGACACCGGCGAGCGCTTGGCCGGAGGCCGCGCCGTAGGTGGCGATCGTGACGGCGATGGCCAGTTCGAAATTGTTGCCCGCCGCGGTGAACGCCATCGTCGTGGTCCGGGCGTAGCCGAGCCGCAGCGTCAGGCCGAGGACGATACCGCCGCCCCACATCAGCGCGAAGTAGATCAGCAGCGGTACCGCGATCCGCGCGACATCCACGGGCCGGGCGATGATCTGCTCGCCCTGAAGTGCGAACAGGACCACGATGGTGAACAGCAGCCCGTACAGGGCCCACGGCCCGAGTTTCGGCAGCAGCCGGGTCTCGTACCAGTCCCGGCCCCGGTGCCGCTCGCCGATCCGGCGGGTGAGATATCCGGCGGCCAGCGGGATCCCCAGGAATACCAGCACCGATACCGCGATATCGGCCGGGGACGCCGCGATCGTGGTCTGTGCCAGGCCGAGCCATCCCGGCAGGACCGAGAGGTAGAACCAGCCCAGAGCCGCGAACATGACCACCTGGAACACCGAATTGATCGCGACCAGGACCGCGGCGGCCTCGCGGTCTCCGCAGGCGAGATCGTTCCAGATGACGACCATCGCGATACAGCGGGCGAGTCCGACGATGATCAACCCGGTGCGGTACTCGGGCAGATCCGGCAGCAGCAGCCAGGCCAGCGCGAACATCAGTGCCGGTCCGATCACCCAGTTCAAGGCCAGCGAACCGAGCAGTAGCGGGCGGTCGCCGGTGACGGTGCCCAGGCGGTCGTAGCGGACCTTGGCCAGCACCGGATACATCATGATCAGCAGACCGGCCGCGATCGGCAGCGAGATCCCGTCCACCTCGATCACCGACAGGACCGTACCGAAACCGGGTACGAGCCGCCCGAGCGCCAGCCCCGCGGCCATGGCGACCCCGATCCAGACCGGCAGCAGCCGGTCCATCATCGGCAACCGCGGGGCCGGTGTCCGCGCCGCCGTCATCGGGCGGTGTCACCCGCCGGGGCGCAGCACGCGGTTTCGGACTCGCCGCGGCCGCCGGTGCCGCAGCAGGCCTGCGCCGCTTCGGCGTCGGAGACCGGCGTGGCCCCTGCGGCGGTGCCGAAGGACTCGGAATCGGCGAGCACGGTATAGACCTCCCAGCGCTCCTGCCCGGGGCCGGTGACCCACACCTTGTCCTGGGTGGCGAAACAACACGTTGTCGCGATCTGCTCCTCGGTGAACAGCCCCGCCTCCGACAGGCGGGCGATCTCGGAGTGGACCTTCGCCGATGAATCGACCTCGACACCGAGGTGGTTGAGGTTGCCGCCCCGGCCGGGATTCTCGATCAGCACCAGTTTCAACGGAGGGTCGGCGATCGCGAAATTGGCGTAGCCGGGTTTCACCTTGGCCGGCGTGGTGCCGAACAGGGTGGAGTAGAAGCCGACCGCGGCGTCCAGATCCTCGACGTCGAGTGCGAGCTGTATCCGGGACATCATGACCACCACCTGTGTGACATATATCGAATTGCTGACGACGGTCAGTCTGCCACCTTTTCGACATAAGTCAATATCTGCTGGTAGGATGATCTGCATGCCCAAAGCGCTGCCCGTTCTCGATATCACCGCCCCCGTGTGCTGCGCGCCCGTCGCCGCCGGTCCGGTCGATGACGAGGCCGCTCTCCACGTCGCGCTGCGGCTCAAGGCGCTGGCCGACCCGGTCCGGGTCAAACTCATCTCGCTGCTGCTCGCCGACCCCGACACCGGCCGCACCGGCGGTGATCTCGCCGCGGCGGTCGGGTTGTCGGAATCGACCGTCAGCCATCACCTCACCCAGCTCCGCAAGGCCGGATTCATCGACTCCGAACGGCACGGGATGAGCGTGCTGCACCGGGCCCGCCGGGACGCCCTCACCGCACTGTGCACCGTCCTGGACCCCAACTGCTGCCGCTGAGGCCGCCGACCCGGGTCGTGGTCATACCAGCGTGTCGACCGCCGGCAGCAGTTTCGCGACCTGGGCGAGGCAGTGGGCGATATGGCCGATACCTTCGCCGAGTCCCTCGATGACCAGGTCGTATTCCGCCGCGCCCGTGGTGTTGTGGAATGGCCCCGTGGAGGTGCTCGCGGCGAACTCGGCCGGGCCCGCCACCGCTATGCGGTCCCGCGCGCGGCGGTCGCCGAGGGTGGTTCCGACGAATCGATGGGCGGCGTGGGTGCAGTCCTGTATCGCTTCGACGGCGATGAGAAGTTCGTCGGGCAACGCGATGATGTCGTGCACGGCGGCGAACTCGCCGGTGACCTCCATATGTTCGACGGTGAATTCGAGGAGGTAGGCCAGGCGGTACAGATCCGCCCGGCGGGGCAGTTCCTCGCCCTCGGAAGCGGCGATCGCGCGCAGGGCCCGGGCGTCCCGCGCGCCGGCGCGGCTCGCGGCGCGCAATCTTTCCCGGATGTTCCTCGGGTCCGCCGGTGGATTCCCGAACTCGGCCAGGATCGCCGCGCCGTCGACGGTATGAGCCGTCAGGCCGGCGAATTGCCGGCGGAGCCGGCGCATCGATGTTCTCCGGGCCTCGGAGTTCGGTTCCATCCGTGTTCCCCCTCCGCTTGCTCTCGCGCGGAATCCGGGACGCGAATTCCTCCGCGGCCGGATCGCAGCCTCGGCTCGTCCGGGCACGAGAACGGTCAGATCATAGTAACTATGTTACTTTCCTGGGCGTGACCCGGCCCGCTCCCGGGAGTGCCGTTTTCGGACGTCAGCAGTGTGGATCGGGGGCGATCGCGGTGAGGTCGACGGCGTCGGCCATGGCCCGATAGCCGGCCGGGTTCGGGTGGAGGCGATCGGGACTGGAGAGGTCGGCTCGCAGAACCGACGGGTTTCCCGGATCGCGCAGCGCGGCATCGAAGTCCACGACACCGTCGGTCAGGTTCTGACCGCGGATCCAGGCGTTGATCTCCTGCCGGTGCCGTTCGCTGTCGGGAGTGAGCAGGACACCGTCGACCACGGCGTCCGAGGCGGGCAGCAGGGTTCCCAGCCAGATCTTCTTCCCGGCCCGGCGAGCGGCATCGATGAGCTTTTCGTACCCGGCTATCACCTGGGCGGCGGTCGCCGGCGGCGGCAGCCCGAGGTCGTTGATGCCCTCCTGCACCAGAACCCCGCTCACCCCTGCCTGATTCAGGGCGTCACGTTCGAATCGGGCGACGGCGCTGGGGCCGAACAGTAGCGGTTCGCCCCCGGTGACCACCCGGTTGCTACCGATACCGGCATTGACGACGGAGACCGGAATTCCCGCGGCATCCAGCCTGCGCTGCAGGAAATCCGGGTACCGGCTGTCGGTATCCGCCACCGCGCGGTCGACCGGTACCCCCACCGGCGTACTACCGACGAAACCATCGGTGATGGAGTCGCCGAAGGCCACCACGGCATGGGTGCCCGCGGGCGCGAGGACGTCGAGGGCGTGGACGTAGAACCACGATCCGGTCTGTTCGGTGAACCGGTCCGCGTCCGCCGCTTCGGTGAGGTCCCCGGTGCCCGCGGGCGCGAAATACGAGGTCGCGTTGGCATTCCAGTGTTTGGTGGGCGGACCGGCCGTCCCGGCGACATGAATGCTGACGGCCAGCGGTCGCGCGGCGGTCACCGCGAACGGCAGCGGGTCGCTGACGATATCGCCGCCCGCGGGTACCGTGACCGCCCGGCGCCCGTCGAAGCCGACCGCCCGGATACCGGCGGCGGCCGCGCCCGTCGTCTGTTCGCCCACGGTGACCCGGTCGAAGGTGACCGGCCCCGCGCCGAAGCGGTTCGTCAGGTGCAGGCGAACCTGTGTACCTCCGAAGTGCGGCGTCACCACCATCCGCAAGGTCTGGTCGTCGACCACCAGGGGCACGGGGGTGCCGGCGGCGTCCAGCGGCGTCAGCGAATCGGTGGGGCTCGCCGTCCACGATGCGACGAACCGGTCTCCGGCGCAGCCGGAATCATCGGGCCGTGCCCCGGCGGGCGCGGACCCCGCGAGCACGGTCGCCGCGACCACGGCCAGGACCGCGCTCAGCGCCGCGGGAGCGGTCGCCGGCCGCCGGTGTGGCCGGCCGGAATCGTTGGTCCTCACTGGCGAGTCCCCTCAGGTCGTCTGCCGCCGGGTACGGCGGATGGTGTCGGTATCGGTGGTGATGGCGGGCCACGGGTGCGTATTTGCCGGTCGAGTTCGCGACGGCACGGCCGTCGCGGGTCAGATGAGGCTGCCGATATCGCGGGCGACGATATTGTCGAGTGCGCGTTCGGCGACGGCGGCGATGGTCATCGAGGGATTGCAGGCGGCGGTGTTACCGGGCATCAGGGCGCCGTCGAGCACGTAGAGCCCGGGCTGGCCGTGGACGCGGCCGTCGAGATCGCAGACCGGCCCCATACTCGCGCCACCGAGCGGATGCCAGGTAGAGGGGAACAGGGTGTTCGTATCGAGCAGCATGCCGTCGGGGCCGGCGATCCCGCGGACGGCGGGATCGATGTGGTTGTTCTGGATACCGCTGTCACCGTCGGCGGGCCAGTGCAGGATCGCGTCGTCGTGGGCGGGGTCGTAGGTGAAGGTGCCACGGCCGGTGCTGACGCCGTAGCCGACCATGATGGTGCTGCGCGGATCCAGCGACAGTGGTGGGATCGAGGCCTGGATGACGGTGAACGCGGCGTGCGGGTCGTCCCAGTTCTTGCTGCCGTAGACGACCGGGCCACCCTGGGGTGCACCGAATTCGGCGGACGGGTCGGTCCAGACGTAGATCCGGTCGGCGTTGGTGCCCCAGCCGCCGCCGAGACCGTCGGGCAGATCCCGGATCAGGTCCTTGGCCGCCGCCCGGACCAGCAGCCGGGTGGTGTTGAGGCTGCCCGCCGCCATGATCAAGGCGGTGGTGGTCAGGATCTTGTGCTCGAGCACGGCGCCGGTGGTGTCCAGGCGCCGCACATGCACGAGCCAGCGGCCGTCGGGCGCCCGTTCGACGTCGGTGACCTCGTGCAGGGTTTCCACCCGTACCCGCCCGGTGGCCTCGGCGGCGGCGATATAGGTGACATCGACGGTGTGTTTGCCGCCGTTGTTGACGCCCATGGCGCCGTCGCCGTTGGTGTAGGAGGGTTTCATCTCACCGCGCAGCTCGGCCAGGGCGTAATCCCAGTCGATCGGCATGGGAATCTTCGATACGGGCAGGCCCGCGGCCCGGGCGCGGTCGGCGAACAGGCGCGCCACCCGGTAGTTCTCGGAAGCGATCAGGTCGTCGGGGGCTTCGGCGAGGCCGAGCATCTTCGCCACCCGGGGGTAGTGCACCCGGTCCATCAGCGCCCAGTCCAGTTCCTGCGGGAAATGAGTGTTGAACACCGCCTCGGTGGGTTGTAGCGACATACCCTGGTAGACGAGCGATCCGCCGCCCAGACCGGCCGCGCACAAGGCGGTCATATTGGTCCCCTGTACGGCTTCGACCAGGCCGGTGTAGGGCTCGAACAGCAGCGGCCGCCCGAACAGGTTGGGGCTGGAACGGCACCAGAGCAGACGTTTGTCCGGGGCCGACGCGCGCGGAAACGTCTCGGAGTCGGGTCCGGTGGGCCAGCGCAGTCCCCGTTCGAGCACGGTGACCGGCACCCCGGCCTGCGCGAGCCGCAGCGCGCTCACACCGCCGCCGAACCCGGATCCGATCACGACGACGCGGTGCTCTTCCCGGGTCAGCGCAACGCCACCGCCCTGCGGCGCGGCCTGCGCCCGGGCGTGCGGCAGCCGAGTGCCGGCGAGGGCGGTGGCGCCCACGGTGAGACCGGTCAGCAGGGACCGGCGCGATAGATGGGGCATCAGTGAAACTTTCGGGTGTCGGGGATCCGGCAGTCGAGCGCGATCGCGAATCCGGCTCGTTCGGTGGGCGGCGCGGACCGGGCCGGTGGTCCGAATCCGGGAAGGCCGGAACCGGGTGCCGGCGAGCAGTGCGCTCAGCGCGTGCCGGATGCCGGAGATCGGGGTGCCGGGCACTCGCCCGGCCGGTCGGCCGCCGGATCGGCGAGGACGCCGGATTCCGGCGCTCGGAGACCGCCGAGGTGATGGCGGAACATCGGCGAGGTCTGTGAGGTGTACGACATCGCTCGTAGAAGGTAGCGAGCGCCACACCCGAACGGAGTATCCGGGTTACTGGCGTCGGTGGACGTGCGGTGTGCTGCGGTGAGCGGTCGGTCGGACGCGGTGAACGGTTCCGATGAGTCGTTTTCGGTTGCGGTACCGATACTTCCGGCCGCGGATTGTGACATCACCCAAATGCGTCGACCGGGGGTGCCGGTGAACGTACTATGCGCCCGCTCGCGGGCCCGCGGAAGGCCCGCCCGGTGTCGTACCGGGCGGGCCACCGCCGGATCGGCCGGTCAGGAACCGTCGGCGGGCCGGAAGTCCATATGCAGCCGGGTCAGCCGGGACGAGCGGATGAGCCAGTGCCCGCCGGTCTTCACATAGGTCTCGTGGTAGTGGCCGAAACCGTGTAGCCGGCTGCCGTCCGGCCAGATGAGGCGGTCCTCCATGGCCCAGATACCGGTGGCCTCGGTTTCGGAGGTCACCTCGAGTTCCGGCGTATGACCGTGGTGCACGGTGATCACCGCACCGATCCGCTCGGTGAGGAAGGCGAGGAAGGTATCGGCGCCGGTGATGACCTCCCCGCCCGAACCGGAGACATCGATGACGACATCGTCGTGGAACACCCGGCGGAATCCGTTCCAGTCCTTGGTGTCCATGGTGCGGAAGTAGCGCCCTTTCAGGCTGCGCAGCGCCTCGTGGTCGTGCATGGTCATCCCAGGGTCGCGGTGATCGGCGGCAGGTCCAGCACCGTGCGGATACCCGGTGGCGCCGCGCAGACGTGGCGGACGGCGTTCACGGCGCGGTTGGCGGTGTAGGCGGGGGAATGCTCGGCCATCCGGTCGAGCGGGAACGGGAACACCATATCGATCTCCAGCGGCGCGTCGCCCTCGACCGAGATGTGCCAGCCCGTGGGACGGATGTCCCAGCCGGTCTCGGCGTCCGCGCCGCAGTGCCAGACGGCCTGGAAACGCACCACGTCCCGGCCCTGCCGGACGCCGGTGATCGTGATGCGCTGGGCCGCCACGGTTCCCGCGGGGATGGTGCCCGCCGCGATCTCGAAGGTATGCCCGGCGGTGGCCACTTCGCCGGTCGCGGTGACCTCGTCGAGTGGCAGCCCGAGACCGTCGGCGAGCAGGCGCAGCGACGGTCCGAAGCTGTTGCGCAGATGGTCGAGCCGCCATTGGGCGAAATCGCCCGGCGGACTGCCGAATCCCATGATGTCGAACAGGATCGCGGGTGAATCGCGCCGGGACAGGTCGGCGTATTCCTCGATGGTGAGCAGATCCAGGCGGCGTTGGATCGAGGACAGCACCATCGGCACGGCCTCGGTGATGAAACCGGGACTGCTTCCGGTGCTGTGGATCGAGGTGCCGCCGCTGGCGCAGGCCGCCTCCACCCGGGCCCGGACCTCGGGGTCCATGCTGCCCGGATGGTGGAACAGGCCGCAGGTGGTGACGATATTCGTACCGGCCGCCAGGATCCGGCAGATCTCGTCGATATCGGGGGTCTGCGGCATGTACAGCACGCAATCCGGCGGATCACGCAGGATCTCGCCGATATCTCCGGTGGCCCGGATACCGGTCGGGCTGTCCAGACCGCACAGTTCGGCGGCGTCGCGGCCGTGCTTGTCCGGGCTGTGCGAATACAGCCCCGCAAGGGTGAGTTCCGGATGTGTGGCGATCGCGCGCAGGGCCCGGGCGCCGATGGTGCCGGTCGCCCACTGCGCCACCCGGTGACCCGCGGCGGAGTCCAGGGCGGTGGGGGAGGTGAGGGGTTTCGGGTCCATCGGGCTCTCTGTCCGTAGTGCGGGGACCGGGAATATCAGGGACGGAAGCGGAGCAGGGCTTCCTGGGCGAACGACGCCACCAGGGTGCCGTCGGCGGTGAGCACATCGCCGCGGCCGAAGGCGCGTCCGTGGGCCATGACCAGACCCTCGTGCCGCAGCAGCAGCCAATCGTCGCTGCGGAAGGGGCGATGGAACCACAGGGTGTGGGAGGTGGTCGCCGAGGTGAACTCGGTGCCGTTGCCGCTGTGGTCGAAACCCTCGACCGGGCGCAGCACCGTGCCGATCACGTTGAGGTCGGTGGCGTAGGCCACCAGGCCGGGCGCCAGTTCCGGGCCGACCTCCGGGGTGCGCATCCACAGGTCGTATTCGGCGGGCCCGGCGGCCTTGTCGTTCAGATCGGTGAGAGACCGGGTCTCCCAGGGGATCAGGCCGATCTCCACGCGCCGGTCCGCGCCCGGTACCTCGGGCACCGCGGGGATCTCCTGGTTCTCGCGGCCGTCCTCCATCGCCGTCATGGACACCAGCGCGGTGGCGATCACATCGCCCTTCTGGCGCGCGACGATGGTCAGGGTGGCGAACGAACGGCCGCGGTGCTGCGGCTGCACCACGTAGTAGACC